>JBEKNM010000083.1:0-11455 GCA_049522835.1 Mycobacterium sp. | reverse complement strand
GTGGCGGCCGTCGCAGTGATGGCATGCGCGTTCCTGGCCGTGTTGCGACCGCAGGCACGCATCGATCAAGCGCGGATCGTGATGGGCCAAGAATCCGGAGCGCTGTACGTCCGGGTAGGCGACATCTGGCATCCGGTGCTGAACTTGGCGTCGGCGCGCTTGATCACGGCGACGGATGCAAACCCGCAGCCGGTGCGCGAGTCTGAATTGGGCCGCACCAACCGCGGTCCGCTGCTGGGTATTCCGGGTGCGCCCCAGCTTCTCGCCCCGCCGTTGTCCGCCGATGAATCGATCTGGACGATCTGCGATGCAGACGGCAACGCGACTACGACGGTCATCGTCGGGAGCGTTGCCGGGAGCACTGAGGGATCATCTTTCCGTCGCCTTGCTTCGGCGCAAGCCGTCCTGGTCGCGCCTGGCTCGGGTTCGCCGGCCTACCTGCTTTACGACGGACGGCGGGCGGTGGTAGATCTCGCTGACCCTGCAGTCTTGCGTGCACTGCGGTTGGAGGGCCGCGCGCCGCGCTTGGTGTCACAGGCATTGCTCAATGCCGTCCCCGAGGCACCGTCGATCACGGCTCCACGGATTCGCGGCACGGGAGCCAAGGCGGCCGGGCTTCCCGGATTCTCAGTCGGAAGCGTGTTGCGCATCGCACGGGGCGACGGCGACGAGTACTACGCCGTTTTGGACGCCGGGGTTCAGCGGATCGGCGCGGTTGCCGCCGATCTAGTGCGTTTCAGCAACTCGCAGGGCACCACCAACATCATCACGGTGGCCCCCGATGTGATCCGCGCCAGCCCGATCGTGAACACGCTGCCGGTGGCGACTTTTCCAGATCGGGCTCCGGGCGACGGCGGCATGGAGAGTGCCGGCACCACCGTGTGCGTGGCTTGGGCCCCTGCGGCGCCTGAGGCATCCGGGGATTCCGACATCTCATTTCTGACGGGGACCGGTCTGCCGGTGCCGGCCGGGCGGGTGCCGGTGACCCTTTCACAAGCCGACGGCAATGGTCGCGCGCTGGACGGGGTCTACCTGCCACCCGGACGCAGCGCCTACGTGCGGGGGAATGGGCGAGTCGGCACGCGATACCTTGTCACCGACACCGGGGTGCGATTTGCGATCCACGACGATGAGGCGGCACATGACCTCGGCCTGCCGGCGGCGACTTTGGCGCCGTGGCCGGTGTTGGCTGCGTTGCCGTCTGGACCAGAGCTGAGCAGGCAGAACGCATCAGTCACTTGGGATACCGTCGCGGCACCGCCGTAACCGACCCCTGGCTGCGCCGATGGCCAGCGCTGCTAGCAGCGCAACCAGGCAGATCGCCGCGCCATAGAAGGCCGTGTTCCGGGCCTGCGGGGCAGGTGCCCCGGGTGCGGGCGCAGAGGTGATCGGTACCGGCGTCGGGTCTGGTGTGGAAGTGTTGGGCGGTGTCGAGTCGGTGCTGACCGCGGCCAGGGCATCGATCGTCCCATGCCCGACGAGCGGATCCCGTCCGGCGGGCGGATGATGCGCGGTCGACTCGATGCGCTGCATCACTTGACGTGCGGTCAAAGCGGGGAACCGGGCCCGGATCAGCGCGGCCAGCCCGCTGACAACCGGTGCCGCAAAACTGGTGCCGGATAGTCGTGTCGAACCGAGCGAGGTCACCGCCTCGCCGGCCGCGGCAACGTCTACCCAGGGCCCGGCAAGAGTGAATGCCGACGGCGCCCCGTCGGCGTTTACCGAGCCGACTGTCAGTACGTAGTCGTCGTACCAGGCTGGACTGACCGCGACCGTCGCGGTCTCCCAGGTCGCTCCGGGCGGTTGCTGCGGGCACTGCGCGATGCCGCCGCTATTGCCGGCTGCGGCCACGACGACAGCGTTTTTGATGTCGACCGCGTAGGCCAGGGCCGCGCCCAACGCTCGGTCGTCGAGCGCTGACCCGGCCGGAACGCATGCAACCGAAGAAATGTTGATCACCGATGCACCGAGATCGGCGGCCGTACGGACCGCTCTCGCCATGGTCTCTACGTCACCGACCCCTGTGCTGGAGCGGTCGCTCGCAGCGAACTTCGCACTGGACTGCCGAATGCTGATCAAGGTGACGTCCGGCGCCACGCCGCTGAAGCTATCGGCGTCGGAATCCGCTGCTGCAGCGATTATTCCGGCGACTAAGGTGCCGTGCGCGTCGCAATCCTGGCCACCGTCGCCAGTGGACACGTAGTCGCCTCCGGCGACCACATCAGGCAGCCGGCGGTGTCGCGACACGCCGGTGTCGATGACCGCGACCCGCTGACCCGCACCGCGGGTGAGTTGCCAGACGTGCGGTAGATCGAGGTCTGCGAGCTGGTTTGGGCCGGGTGGCGAGTTCGCCGTCACCACCGCGCAAACCTCGCGTTGTACGGTCGGCTTTGGTGGCGCAGGCAATGCCGGTTTGGGCAGCCACCGGTCGTCGATCTGCGGCGGCGAAACCGCATGCGCGGCGGGGGTTCCGAACGGGGTCAGTGCCGTGAGCGCCCATGCCACCAGCAGGCGCACGACACGTGACGTGGTCAATTGGGATTCAGGCCGCGAACGGCGTCGTAGAGGCCGCATATCCAGCAGGTCAGGGGCACGATCGCGACCAGCGCCAGAAGCTCCAGCAGCTCCACGCTTCGCCGTACCACGGGCGAGAACGACATCGCGGGAGCGACGAACCCCAAATAGACCGCTACCGCGGCCAGCGTCGCCGTCGCCGCCGCTATCAATGGACCCGGCGCACTGACCGCCGCAACGGCGAAGGTCGCTCCGGTGGTGATGATTCCAGTGACGGCGAACACCAGGGTCCTTCTCCTGTCGTGGCGTGTGCGCAGCAACAGCAGGGCGCCGATGATCGCGGCAAAAGCGATGGAGCCAATGCGCGAGGCGCCGGCGAATGCGGTGACCACGGCGCCAACGGCCGCTGACGACGCAAATGCGGCGAGCAGGCTGGCCAACCAGCCGTCAGCACGGATCGCCTTGGCGGCCAGACGATCCGCCGAATCCAAGTGGGGTGCGGGCGGCAGCTGTGGGGACAAACCCGAGAGTACGATCGACATCCGCCCGGCTAACCCGAGTACACCGAAAGATATCAGCGCGCAGACCGAACCGATCGTGTGCAGCGCAGCCTCGGTGATGACGGCCACCAATGTGGCGGCGGCGATCACCATCGCGAAGCATGCAATTGCCGTCAATGTGACAACGCCGCAACCAGTTACGCGCATTGCAAACACCGACATGACGGCCGCCGCCATCGCGGCCAGCAGCACATTGGGGCCTCCTGGCCCGCCGGGCACCGCCAGAAAACCGGCAACCGCGGCGAATGCGGTGGCGACCAGGTTCAACGTGAGCCCGGCGATCGGGTCCCGATATGCCCGGTGCGCGATCACCGCAGCCACCAGGGCGAACAAGCCGGCCAGTGCCGCGACGGCCGCAGTGGTACCGAGGTTACGGGCGACGTTGCTGCCGAGGGTATTTCGAATGAGTGCTAGGCCACCGATACCGGTAAGGCAGCCCGCCGCCACTGCGCTGGTGAGCTGGGTCGCTTGCCGGTTCCAGGGCAGGGCTATCACATCGATGGTCGCCCACACGCCCTCCGCCACGTCGTCGTAACGTGGAGCGGGCAGTGCTATGGACGGCTGGCTGAGTACCAGAACCGCACCGTCTCGGATACCGTTCTGCGCCAACGTCGTCGATGCTGGCAGAGCGGACGCGCCCGGGAGAGAAAGCTGGTAATGCTTAGCCACCGGATCGCCGAACGTATCGCCGTCGTGGCCATCTAGCATGTCGACGATCGACGGGATCAGGCTGGCGACGGGCATCCCGGCGGGCAGCGCCAGGTCGACGACGGCTGTGTCAGCATGAACTGACACGCGGCGCAGCCCCGGATCGATTGCAGACAAGATCAGCCCCTTCAGAATCGGATGATCGGCACGGTAGCCAGTTTTCAATCCTGTGGTATTCGGTTATCCACAGGTGACTTGCGGCTGATTCCGGTGTTACTTAACGTCGTCCAATGGTGGGAGGGGCCGGGATGACGCAGGGTTTCGCTCCCCTACAGAGGGGGCAAGAAAGGCGGCTGCCGCCGGCGTCGGCGACTGCGGACATCGCGGTTGAGGCGCCGCCGGAGCTACCGCGGTCGCCATCGCCAGGGCTGTTGCTACGGCTGTTGCCGGTCGTTATTCCCATCGCGACCGTGGTCGTCATGGCGGCGGCCTTCTTCTCAGGGTCGGCCGTTGCGCGCAACCCCACGTTTCTGGCGTTCCCGATGATGATGCTGGTCTCGGTGGCGGTGACCGCGGCAACCGGACGTGGCCGCCGGCGCAGTATCGAGGCCGACCGCATCGACTACCTCGGATACCTAAGTCGGCTCCGCAGGCGTGTCTGCGAGACGGCCGCGGCACAACGCTTGTCACTGGCATGGGAACATCCTGACCCCGATACATTGTGGACGTTGATCGGCGGCCCGCGGATGTGGGAGCGTCGGACGGCGGACTCCGACTTCTGCCTTGTCCGCGTCGGCATTGGAACCCCGGCGCTTGCTACCCGTTTGGTGGCGCCGGAGACTGCACCCGTCGATCGGTCGGACCCGGTCACCGTGGCGGCGCTGCGCCGCTTCATCGACGCACATTCGACGATTGCCAACGCGCCGGTCGCCATCTCGTTGCGTGGGAAAGCGACTGTGACGATCGATGGCGATCTGAGCCGGGTTCGTGGACTGCTCCGCGCGATTATCTGCGAGCTGGCCGTGCTGCACGCTCCGGACCAGTTGCTGATTGTCGGCGCGATCAGTGATCGAAATCGAGCCCACTGGGATTGGCTGAAATGGCTGCCGCACAATCAACATCCGACCGCCACCGATGCGGTCGGGTCGGCCCGGATGGTGTATCGGAGTCTGACCGAGGTCCAGGGTGCGCTCGTCGGTGTGCGAGCGCCGCACGTGGTGGTGATCGCCGATGCGGAGGAGCGTGCCACCCCAGGCGCGGTTGAGAGTATGACGATCCTCGAGGCCGGAACCGGCCGTGCGGGCGCGGTGTTGACGATCAGGTGTGCAGGCGAAACTCAAGCGTTGGCGTGTCCCGATCAGATGGAACCCATAGTGGCGCTGATGTGTGCGCGTCGGCTAGCCGGATACCGCCATGCGGAGGCGGGTGCGGCTTTCGGCCACGGCTCGGGCTGGCCGAGTCTGATCGGCGTAGGAGATGTCGCCCGTTTCGACCCGATCACGCTGTGGCGCAGCCAAGACCACGGTGATCGACTCTGCGTTCCCATCGGAACCACTGCCGACGGCAGGCCTTTCGAGCTGGACATCAAGGAACCCGCCGAGAACGGTATGGGACCACACGGGCTGTGTGTAGGCGCCACCGGATCAGGTAAGTCGGAGCTGCTGCGCACGGTCGCACTGGGCATGATGGCGCGGAACTCCCCAGAGGTGCTCAACCTGCTACTGATCGATTTCAAGGGAGGTGCAGCGTTTCTCGACTTGGCACCCGCCCCGCATGTGGCCGCGGTCATCACCAACCTCTCCGATGAAGCGCCGTTGGTTGCCCGAATGCGAGACGCGCTGGCCGGCGAGATGAACCGTCGCCAGCAGTTGCTGCGTACGGCACGCTATGTCAGCGTTGCTGCGTACGAGCGTGCGCGCCGGGCCGGCGCACCATTGACCGCTCTGCCCACCTTGTTCATCATCGTGGACGAGTTTTCCGAACTGCTAAGCCAGCATCCCGATTTCGCCGACATGTTCGTGGCCATCGGCCGGCTCGGCCGGTCGCTGGGTATGCATCTGTTGCTGGCCAGTCAGCGGCTCGACGAGGGCCGGCTGCGGGGACTGGAAGCGCACCTGTCTTACCGGGTGTGCCTGAAAACTCTGTCCGCCGCCGAATCACGGACCGTGCTGGGAACACTCGATGCATATCAGTTGCCGAACACGCCCGGCGCCGGCTTTCTGCGCTCCAGCACCGGCGAGCTGATCGGGTTCCAGAGCGCATTCGTTTCGGGACCGCTGGATTCGGGCGGACCCGCCCGCGACAATGCGGCGGCGGAGCCGCCTTCGGCGCGGCTGTTCACCGCACAAACGACGGGGCCACTCACCTGCGCCGTCGCCGGTTCGGCGGCGGGGACCGTCCTGCAAGCGGTGCTGGACCGGATATCCGAACAGGGACCACCCGCGCACCAGGTCTGGCTCCCGCCACTAGGGGAGGCGCCGGCTCTGGACGTCCTTTTACGCGACGCTGGATCCACTTCGGTCGATCTGGTTGTTCCCGTCGGAATCGTCGACCGTCCGTTCGAGCAGTGCCGGACGCTCCTAATGGTTGAGTTGTCCGGATCCGCAGGTAATGTCGCTGTTGTCGGTGCACCTCAATCGGGCAAGTCGACGGCGCTGCGCACACTGATCACGGCGTTGGCGGCGACTCACGGTCCGGGTCAGGTGCAGTTCTACTGCCTGGACTTCGGCGGCGGAGCACTGTCGTCGGTGCGCAGCTTGCCACATGTGGGTGCGGTCGCCGGCAGGGCAGAGCCGCAGCTGGTCGGGCGAATGATCGCCGAACTGGAATCAGTCGTGCGTTGTCGGGAAGCCTTTTTCCGCCGGCACGGCGTCGACTCGATCGTCCGATATCGTCAGCTGCGAGCGGAGCGGTGCGCGGTGCCGCACACCGACCCGTTCGGCGACGTGTTTCTCGTCGTCGACGGCTGGGCAAGCCTGCGTCACGACTTCGAGGCCCTCGAGGAGCCGATTATTGCCTTTGCGGCCCAAGGGCTTTCCTTCGGTGTACACGTGGTGTTGTCGGCGTCGCGCTGGGCGGAGCTCAGACCGTCGTTGAAGGATCAGATCGGCACTCGCATCGAGTTGCGGCTGGGCGACCCCGCCGAATCCGAACTCGACCGCAAGCGCGCGCTGCAAGTCCCCCACGACAGACCGGGCCGCGGACTGTCCCGCGACGGACTGCACACGCTGATCGCGTTGCCCCGGCTGGACGGGGTCCAGTCGACCGCGGGGCTGGCCGAAGCCGCGGCGCGAGTGGGCGATATGCTGCGGCGCCGGCACGGCGAATCGGCCGCACCCGCGATACCACTGCTGCCTACCCAAGTGGACCACGACAGGGTGATCGCAAAAGCAGGTGACGAACTGCGCTCGGGCATCCTTCTCGGCATCGAGGAGCGTCGACTGCAACCGGTAGCCGTCGATTTCGAGCACCACTCGCACCTGCTCGTGCTCGGCGACAACGAGTGCGGAAAGACCGCCGTGCTGCGGACGCTGTGCCGCGAGATCGTCCGGACTAAGACCCCCGCGCAAGCCCAGCTGCTGATCGTCGACTTCCGGCGTGCCCTGCTCGGCGTGGTCGAGTCGGAACATCTTTGTGGCTATGCCATGTCGGCGGCTGCGCTGGGTGCGGCACTGCCGACTGTGCTCGATCTGCTGCAGCGACGGATGCCCCCGCCGGATGCCAGCCAGGCGCAATTGCGCGCCAGGTCTTGGTGGACCGGGCCCGACATCTATGTCTTGGTCGACGACTACGACTTGGTCGCAACCCAAACGGGCAACCCACTGACACCCATGCTCGAATACTTGCCGTATGCAAGGGATCTAGGACTGCATTTGATCGTGGCGCGGCGCAGCGGGGGAGCAGCGCGCGCCCTGTTCGAGCCCCTTCTTGCGGGTCTGCGTGACCTGGGCTGCATGGGGCTGGTGATGAGTGGACGTCCAGACGAGGGGACACTATTCGGCTCGGGTCGCCCAGAACCGCTGCCACCCGGCCGTGGCATTCTGGTCACTCGTATCGGCGACGAGCAGCTGGTTCAGGTGGCCTGGAGCCCGCTCCCATGACTCACTGCGCAGTCATCGAGGCAGGTCCGGGCGCCATCCGCCGATTATGTTGTGGCACAAGCATGGTCGTCGACGTTGAGATGTGCGAGATTTATGCGGCGGCACTGGCCGCTATAGACGATCCTGTGGCGCTGGTCGACGAACGTCCGGTCTCCGTCGCTTCGCTGTGGCGCGACGCACTGCGGTCACTGGACTGCGGGAACGCGGACGCGCCGAAAACGATGGTCGTCGTGCATCCGTCGTGGTGGCCGGCGTCGCGTGTCGGCGTGGTCACCGCCGCCGCCGCCAAGACTGGGGCCGACGGCGTTGATCACCTCAATGGCATTGTGGCGCGCCCGCGCTCGTGGTTGCTGACTCAGGCATCCAACGCCGCACCGGAAGCGACGGTGGTGGTCGAGATCGCCGAGCGGTTGGTATCGATCACGGGTGACTTGCAAGAAGGGGAGGTCGTCGCGGTACCCCGCAGGACTGAAACGCAGCCCATTGCCGAGGAGGCCGAGGAGGTAGCGAGTGTCATCGCCTCGATAAGCCGGGAGACGACGTCGGTCGTGCTGATCGACGCGCCAAGCACGGTTGCCGGGGCCACTGCGGTCGCGACGTTGATCGCCGCCGCGATGCGGGATGCGAACAGCGGCCGTGCGGTAGTGGTGATCGATGACGCCCGGTTGCCGCTACTGGTCCGGGCAGCCCAATCGCCGCAGGACGAACCGTCCGGGCCGGCCGCAGGTGCCAGTGATGTTCGGTCGCGCGCCTGGAAGCTTTCGGGGCTCGCGGCCGCCGGTGTCGTGCTGGCCGCGGCCGTGCCGGCTGTGGCCACAACGACACCAGTGGGCCGCCACGGAGTGCCGGCCACCGAAAGACAGCCGACGACGTTTCTGGTCGAAGGCCGGGTAGCGCTGACGGTTCCCGCGAACTGGCCCATGCAGCGTGTGGTCGATGGGCCTGGTTCGGCGCGGGTACAGGTCACGTCGCCGTCAGATCCTGAATTGGCCGTGCACGTCACACAATCATCGGTCCCCGACGAAACACTCACTGGCACGGCTGAGCGTTTGAAACGGGCTATCGATGCGGAGCCGGCCGGTGTGTTTGTCGACTTCAACCCGTCCGGAACCAGCGCCGGCCGGCCCGCGGTGACGTACCGCGAAGTGCGCGCCGGACACCACGTGCGGTGGACGGTTTTGCTCGACGGGGCGGTCCGGATCAGCATCGGATGCCAGAGCAGGCCCGGCGGTGAGGATGCCGTCCGCGAGGTGTGCGAGCAGGCGGTGCGGTCCGCGCACGCGTTCGGCTGACCTGGGGATACGAGCCCGGATACCGAATGGAACCAAATAACGGTCGGCGCAGTCGTACTTGGTATCAGTACGGAAGGAGAACAAGTGAGCAGCACACCGGCGGGTGCCAACTCACTGCACACCGATTTTGACCTGATGCACTCGGTTGCGAGCACGACGGACAACCGCAACGAAGAAATCCGGGCGATGTTGCAGTCATTCATCGGCCAAATGAGCAGCGTGCCGTCGTCGGTGTGGGGCGGGCTGGCAGCTGCCCGGTTCAAGGATGTGGTGGATCGCTGGAACTCCGAGTCGATGCGGCTCTATCAGGTCCTGCACACGATCGCCGAAACCATCCGGCACAACGAGGCCGTGCTGCGGGAGGCCGGCCAGAATCACGCCCACCACATCGCCGCCGCCGGCGCCGACCTTTGATTGAGAGGGAATGCTCATGGACCCGGTGTTGTCCTACGACTTTGGCGAAATCGAATACTCGGTGCGCCAGGAGATCCACACCACGTCGGCGCGGTTCAACGCCGCGCTGGACGAACTGAAGTCACAAATCGCGCCATTGCAGCAACTCTGGACTCGCGAAGCTGCGGCCGCCTACCAGGTCGAGCAGCTCAAGTGGCATCAGGCGGCGACAGCGCTCAACGAAATCCTGGTCGACCTGGGCAATGCGGTACGCGACGGTGCGGAAGAGGTGGCGACCGCCGACCGCCGGGCAGCCGGTGTCTGGGCGAGGTAGCCGCAGCTGGCAAACCCGCCGAGCAGACACCGTGCGGCGATAGCCGCACCAAACAGACTCTGTGTGGTCCCGACGGAGGAGAGCCGTCGGGACCACACAGTCATTTTGACCTGCAGGGATGCCGGTCGGTAAGCTGCTCGGTTGGCGTGCGGTACGCCGGGGCCTCGGGTCAATGTCGGTCGCCGAGACCAACCCCACCGTGGACGCCTGACCGGCACTCGGGTCGCACCGGGATCCACCCTAGAGAAAGACAAGGTAAGCGCTGTGCCTACATACGCGCCCAAGGCGGGTGACACCACGAGGTCGTGGTACGTCATCGACGCCACGGACGTCGTGCTTGGCCGCCTTGCCGTCGCGGCAGCCAACCTGCTGCGGGGCAAGCACAAGCCGACGTTCGCTCCCAATGTCGATGGCGGGGACTTCGTCATCGTCATCAACGCCGACAAGGTCGCCATCAGCGGCGACAAACTGCGGGACAAGCTGGCTTACCGCCACTCGGGGTATCCCGGCGGCCTGCACAAACGAACGATCGGCGAGCTGATGGAAAAGCACCCCGACCGCGTGGTCGAGAAGGCGATCGTCGGCATGTTGCCCAAGAACAAGCTCAGCCGTCAGATCCAGCGCAAGCTGCGCGTCTACGCAGGGCCAGAGCATCCACACACCGCGCAGCAGCCGGTTCGTTACGAGATCAAGCAGGTGGCGCAATGACAGGGACCGAAACCAACGAAGCCCCGGAAGCCCCGGAAGCCGCGGCCGAGACACCGGCGGCCAAGCCTGCCGAGTCGTTCGTGTTCGAGCGGCCTATCCAGACCGTCGGCCGCCGCAAGGAGGCCGTGGTACGGGTGCGACTGGTGCCCGGCACCGGCAAGTTCGACCTCGACGGCCGCAGCTTGGAGGCCTACTTCCCCAATAAAGTGCACCAGCAGCTCATCAAGGCTCCGCTGGTCACTGTCGACCGGGCGGAAAGCTTCGACATCTTTGCTCACCTGCACGGTGGCGGCCCATCAGGCCAGGCGGGTGCGTTGCGCCTGGGCATCGCCCGGGCGTTGATTCTGGTATCGCCGGAGGACCGGCCCGCGCTGAAGAAGGCCGGGTTCCTCACCCGCGATCCGCGTGCCACCGAGCGCAAGAAGTACGGCCTGAAGAAGGCCCGTAAGGCCCCGCAGTACAGCAAGCGCTGATCAAGCGATCACTTTCTGGCCGCGACCGTGCATCTTTGAGCATCTCTGCGCTGTAGTTTTCGGCGTGTCGGCGCATAAAACTGCACAGTTGCGGTCACAAAGGAAAGTGCACTTTGTGCGCATGACGTCACTGTGAGAGGTTTGTCCGCATGGGTCGACTATTCGGCACCGATGGTGTTCGCGGCGTCGCCAATCGCGAGCTGACCGCTGAGCTGGCGCTGGCGCTGGGCGCCGCGGCGGCAAGGCGCCTGGCCAGCTCGGGCGAAGCGGGCCGGCATGTTGCCGTGATCGGTCGCGATCCGCGGGCCAGCGGCGAGATGCTGGAGGCCGCGGTGATCGCCGGCCTGACCAGCCAGGGCGTCGACGCGCTGCGGGTGGGCGTGCTGCCCACCCCGGCGGTGGCCTATCTGACCCGCGCCTACGACGCGGATTT
>JBEKNM010000082.1:0-11617 GCA_049522835.1 Mycobacterium sp. | reverse complement strand
GTCGAGCAGGTGGCCGCAGAGGTGCCGGGTCTGCGGGAGGGTGCGGTGGTCGCCGTTGGTGCAGGCGACGGTTCGGCCCGACCCAGCCTCGTGATCGCCGCGGAGTACCGGGGTCGTGACGAAGCGGGCGCCCGCGGCGAGGTCATGAGGCGGATCGCGTCGGTGTGTGGCGTGGTCCCGGCCAGCGTGGTGCTGTTGTCGCCCGGATCACTGCCGCGCACGTCGTCGGGGAAGCTGCGCCGGCTCGAGGTCAAACGCAATCTGGGGTTGGTTCTCGCGTGAAGCCGAACCCGCGTTGGCGGCCGGGCTGAAACCCGACTACGACGGCTATGACGCGCTGGTCGGCCGCTCGAACGCGTAGAGCGCCATCCGCCGGTTCGCCATGTCGTGCTCGCCAAGAAAGCGGCACCCGACGTAATCACACAACCGCCGGACAGCGGTGTTGCGGTGATCCGGGTCAAACATCACTCGCCCGCATTGCGGTTCGATCTCGAACAGGCTGGCCACGATGCGGGGCAGCAGCAAGGGTGCGAACCCGCGGTTGACGAATTCAGGGTCGGCGATCGCCGCATGAAGGCCGAGGTCGTGGGGGCCTGCGTCATAGCAAGTCGCGATGGAATCCTTTGCCGCCCTGTATAATTCGAGATAGCCACGGTCGACTCCGCGCAGCGCGGCGATAAGTGGCAGCGAATACGCGCCTTCGAGTTGCGCCTGCAGATGCCGCTGCCACCGCGACACCGGCCAGTCGTACTCCCACGCCGCGACCAGATGCGGACGATTCATCCACTCGGCGACCATCGCGGCGTCGGAAACGTTTGCCACCCGCACCGTGTACGGGTCCCTCAGGGCCGGAACCGGTGGCGCCGGCACCCGCCGGATCTCGTCGGGCAGGCCGGTGAGCTCGCGCGTGAGCGCTGTGTCGGTCATCGTTTTCAGAGGGTATCGTAGGCGGCTCGCTAAACTTAGGCTAGGCATGCCATATGTGAGGTCACGACTGGGTGGGCGATCGAGTTGGCCGAAGTCGTCAAGTCCTTTCCACGGGGACGACGCATTTCCGGCGACACGCCCAGAGCCCCGGCGTAGACTGAGGCAGCCGAGGAACCCCCGAGACAAGCCCCCTTACAGGCCGAGAAAGCAGGCATCGGAAACCACGTGAGCCCACGCGAGACCAGCGCTGCTGACGCATCATCGGCTCAGGTTCGCAGCAGCATCGACGTTCCGCCCGATCTCGTCGTGGGCCTGCTGGGTTCGGCAGACGAAAATCTGCGTGCCCTCGAACGCACCCTGAGCGCCGACCTGCATGTGCGGGGCAACGCCATCACCGTCTCGGGTGAGCCCGCCGACGTGGCGCTGGCCGAGCGGGCGATCTCCGAACTGGTAGCGATCGTGGCCAGCGGTCATCCGTTGACACCAGAGGTGGTGCGCCACAGCGTCGCCATGCTGGTCGGCACCGGCAACGAGTCACCGGCCGAAGTGCTCACGTTGGACATCTTGTCGCGCCGCGGTAAGACCATTCGGCCCAAGACGCTCAACCAGAAGCGCTACGTCGACGCTATCGACGCCAACACCATCGTCTTCGGGGTCGGCCCGGCCGGTACGGGGAAGACGTATCTGGCGATGGCCAAGGCTGTCCACGCGCTGCAGACCAAGCAGGTGACTCGCATCATCTTGACCCGGCCGGCGGTGGAAGCCGGTGAGCGCCTTGGCTTTCTGCCAGGCACGTTGAGCGAGAAGATCGACCCGTACCTGCGACCACTCTATGACGCGCTCTACGACATGATGGACCCCGAGCTGGTCCCGAAGCTGATGTCCGCTGCGGTCATCGAAGTGGCGCCGCTGGCGTACATGCGGGGCCGCACCTTGAATAACGCGTTCATTGTCCTCGACGAGGCGCAGAACACCACCGCTGAGCAGATGAAGATGTTCCTCACCCGACTGGGCTTCGGGTCGAAGGTCGTCGTCACCGGGGACATCACCCAGATCGACCTACCGGGCGGGGCCCGGTCGGGTATGCGGTCGGCGATCGACATCCTGGACAACGTCGATGACATCCACATTGCGGAGCTGACCAGTGTGGATGTAGTGCGCCACCGGCTGGTCTCCGAGATCGTCGACGCCTACGCGCGATACGAGGAGCCCGGCTCAGGGATGAATCGGGCGGCCCGGCGCGCATCCGGTGCCCGCAGTCGCCGATGATGGTGCCCATGAAGTGCGTGCGACCTGTGCTGAACGACCGAGAAAAGCGATGAGCATCGAGGTATCCAACGAGTCGGGCATCGACGTCTCCGAATCGGAATTAGTAAGCGTCGCGCGTTTTGTCATCACAAAGATGGACGTCAACCCCGGTGCCGAGCTGTCGATGCTGCTGTTGGACACCCCGGCGATGGCCGACTTGCACATGCGCTGGATGGACCTGCCCGGTCCGACCGATGTGATGAGCTTCCCGATGGACGAGCTCGAGCCGGGTGGTCGCCCCGACGCCCCCGAGCCGGGACCGTCGATGCTGGGCGACATTGTGCTGTGCCCGGAATTCGCGGCCGAGCAAGCGGCCGCGGCGGGCCACAGCCTGGGACAAGAGTTGGCGCTGCTGACAATCCACGGTGTGCTTCATCTGCTCGGCTACGACCACGGCGAGCAGGACGAGGAAAAAGAGATGTTCGCCCTCCAGAACCGACTACTCGAAGAGTGGGTCGCCGAACAGGTCGAGGCCTACCGGCTCGACCGCCAGGACGAGAAAGACCGCCGGTTGCTGGACAAGTCGAGGTATCTCGACCTTTGACCGGCTTATCCCAGCTGCTCGGCGCGATCGCCTTGATCGGTCTGGGTGGGCTTTTTGCGGCGATCGACGCTGCCATCAGCACGGTGTCGCTGGCCCGGGTCCAGGAGCTGGTGCGCGATGAGCGGCCCGGCGCAGGGGCCCTGTTCAAGGTGATGTCCGAGCGGCCGCGCTACATCAACCTGGTGGTGCTGCTGCGGATCATTTGTGAGATCACGGCGACCGTACTGCTGGTGGTGTTCCTCTACGACAATTTCGGCCTGACCTGGGCGCTGTTCGGCGCCGCGACCATCATGGTGCTGACCAGCTTCGTCGTCATCGGTGTAGGCCCACGCACCCTTGGGCGCCAGAATGCATATTCCATTGCGTTGGTGACCGCGCTTCCGCTGCAGGCGATCTCGTGGCTGCTGATGCCGATCAGCCGGTTGCTGGTGCTCGTGGGCAACGCGCTCACCCCAGGCCGTGGCTTTAGAAACGGGCCGTTCGCGTCCGAGATCGAATTGCGTGAAGTCGTCGACTTGGCCCAGCAGCGCGGTGTGGTGGCTGCCGACGAGCGCCGGATGATCGAGTCGGTTTTCGAACTCGGTGACACCCCGGCCCGCGAGGTGATGGTGCCGCGCACTGAGATGATCTGGATCGAAAGTGACAAGTCAGCTGCTCAAGCGACAAACCTGGCCGTACGCAGCGGGCATTCCCGCATTCCGGTGATCGGCGAGAACGTCGACGACATTGTCGGAGTCGTGTACCTGAAAGACCTCGTGCAGCAGACGTTTCTGTCGTCCGACGGCGGCAGGGACACCAAGGTGGCCCAGGTGATGCGTCCGGCGGTGTTCGTGCCGGATTCCAAGCCACTCGACGCGCTGCTGCGGGAAATGCAGCGCGACCGCAACCACATGGCGCTGTTGGTGGACGAGTACGGCGCGATCGCCGGTCTGGTCAGTATCGAAGACGTGCTGGAGGAGATCGTCGGCGAGATCGCCGACGAGTACGACCAATCCGAGACGGCGCCGGTAGAAGACTTGGGCGACAAACGTTTCCGGGTATCGGCGCGGCTGTCGATCGAAGACGTCGGTGAACTGTACGGCGTGGAATTCGATGACGATCTCGACGTCGATACTGTCGGCGGCCTGTTGGCCTTGGAATTGGGCCGGGTTCCGCTGCCGGGCGCCGAGGTGATATCGCACGGCCTGCGGCTACACGCCGAAGGCGGCCCCGATCATCGCGGACGGGTACGGATCGGCACCGTGCTGCTCAGCCCGGCGCGACCAGAGGATTCCGACGCTTCGTCCAATGGTAAGGAGGCCGATCATCACAGCTGACCAGCTGGATGCCGAGGACGCCGGTACCCGGCTATGACGCCGAGTGCACGTTCGGCGACATGCGATCATGACTGAATTCCATTCAGGCTTCGTGTGTTTGGTCGGCAGGCCGAACACCGGCAAGTCGACGCTGACCAACGCGCTGGTCGGCACCAAGGTGGCGATCACCTCGGCGCGGCCGCAGACCACCCGGCACACCATTCGCGGGATCGTGCACCGGGAGAGCTTTCAGATGGTTCTGGTCGACACCCCGGGCTTACACCGGCCGCGCACACTGCTGGGCAAGCGACTCAACGACTTGGTCCGGGACACCTACACCGAAGTCGACGTGATCGGGCTGTGCATCCCGGCCGACGAGGCGATCGGTCCGGGAGATCGCTGGATCGTCGACCAGATTCGATCGATCGCTGCCAAGGCGACGCTCGTCGTCATCGTCACCAAGATCGACAAATTGCCCAAGGACCGGGTGGCCGCGCAGTTGGTCGCGGTCAGCGAGCTGGTCACCGACTCAGCAGAGATCGTGCCTGTCTCGGCGGTAACCGGTGCACAGGTCGACGTGCTGACCGACGTGCTGGCTGCGGCGCTGCCCGCCGGCCCGGCGTACTACCCCGACGGTGAGCTCACCGACGAACCCGAAGAGATTCTGATGGCCGAGCTCATCCGCGAGGCTGCCCTGGAGGGAGTGCGCGACGAGCTGCCGCATTCGTTGGCGGTGGTGATCGACGAGGTCAACCCGAGGGAGGGGCGTGACGACCTGGTCGACGTGTACGCGTTGCTTTATGTCGAGCGGTCCAGTCAGAAAGGGATCATCATCGGCAAGGGTGGGGCCAGGTTGCGCGAAGTCGGTACCGCGGCGCGCGGCCAGATCGAGAAGCTGCTTGGGACCAAGATCTATCTCGACCTGCGTGTCAAGGTTGCCAAGAACTGGCAGAGCGACCCTAAACAGCTTGGCCGGCTTGGCTTTTAGCTCGACTCGCGTCAGCTGTTCCACCACACCTGCGGCTGTTTGGTCGCCCAGCCGCACAGCGCCTCCAGCTCGGCGGCCAGCGAGACCAGCATGCCCTCGCTGTTCGCCGGTCCCATCAGCTGCACTCCGATCGGCAAGCCTTCGCTGGTGAAACCCGCCGGCACGTTGATTGACGGCCAGCCCAGCAGGTTCCACGGCCAGGTCACCGGGCAGGCGCGGATCATCGCGCGGTCGGTGCGGAAGCTGCCGAACCGGTCGAAGTAGCGGGCCAACGGCGGCGGTTGCGCGGTGGTCGGCGCCAGCACCACGTCGACGATGTCGAAGATCGATCCCACCCTACGCTGGGTGGCGGCTTCGTGGCGGCGTGCGCTACGCAGAATCGCCTCGCCCAGCACATGGCCGGTGCGCAGATTGGACAAGGTACGGCGGTCCAGGATGACATCCTCGCCGAGCCGCTCCTCCCAGTCCCGCAGGCCCGCGGTGGATCTGGCGAGAAAGTCCCACGACAGCCGCAAACCGTAATCCGGGTTGCCCGACACCATCGTGTGGCCGAGCAGCTGGAGTTGTTTGCCCACCCATTTCGTGGCGGCCAGGATCTCGGGATGTAACTTGGCGCGAAAGCCGGTGTAGGGGAATCGGGTTGACAGCGCGATATTCAGCGGGCCGGGCGCAATGCCGACGTAGTCGGATACCGTGACCGGGCGCGGCTTGTGCCGGTCGCCTTCGACATTGCCGGACGCGGCGTCGAGCACCAATGCCGCATCGGCCACCGTGCGGGCGAGCACGCCGTTGACCGTTATGCCGTTGAACGCCTCCGGCAACGGCCAGGTCGAGATGCGACCGCGCTGCGGCTTGATGCCCACCAGGTGAGTCCACGCGGCGGGGATACGGACGCTGCCGGCGCCGTCGGAGCCGATAGCGGCGGTGACCAGACCCGCGGCCACCGCAGCCGCGCTGCCGCCGGACGATCCGCCTGGCGTGTGCCGACGCGACCAGGGGTTGCGGGTGTGTCCGAATCCGGGGCCGCTGGTGAACGGCCACTGGCCCAGTTCACAGGTGTTGGTCTTGCCGACGATCACCGCGCCGGCCGCTTTGAGACGGCGAACGACCTCGGCGTCCTGGGTAGCGGGCCGGACGTGCCCCTCGGTTCCGAAGGCGGTGGGCACTCCGGCAATGTCGACGTCGTCCTTGACCGCGATCGGGATGCCCAGCAGTGGGGCGGTGTCACCGGCGGCCCGTCGCCGATCGGCCTTCGCCGCGTCGGCCAGCGCGGATTCGGTGAGCACTACCCGGAAGGCGTTCAACGTGGACTGGCTGGCATCGATCGCGCGCAGGGAACGGCGCACCAGCATGTCGGAAGTAACTGAGCGGTTGACCAGCTGATAAAGCAGGTCGGCGACGGTGGGCAGACGCCGGCCTCCGGATCCGGATGCGGATCCAGAAGCGGACCTAGAAGCGCCAACCACGGGGTACGAGACTATCGGCGCGGATACCCGCGATGTCGCGGTGGGGTGCAAAACTATTGTGATGCGGCTATATCGAGACCGGGCTGTTGTGCTGCGCCAGCACAAGCTCGGCGAAGCCGACCGGATCGTAACCCTATTGACACGCGATCACGGGCTGGTTCGCGCGGTGGCCAAAGGTGTGCGCCGCACCCGCAGCAAATTCGGCGCGCGGTTGGAGCCGTTCGCGCACATCGACGCGCAACTGCACCCAGGCCGCAACCTCGACATAGTCACCCAGGTCGTCGCGATTGACGCGTTCGCCACCGACATCGTCAGCGACTACGGCCGGTACACCTGCGGGTGCGCGATGCTGGAAACCGCCGAACGCCTCGCCGGTGAGGAGCGCGCGCCCGCCCCGGCTCTGCACCGGCTCACCGTGAGCGCCCTGCGGGCGGTGGCCGACGGAAGCCGGCCCCGTGATCTGCTGTTGGACGCCTATCTGCTGCGCGCCATGGGCATCGCCGGGTGGGCGCCGGCGCTGACCGAGTGCGCCCGCTGTGCCACACCCGGCCCGCATCGGGCATTTCACATCGCAGCCGGAGGCAGCGTCTGCGCGCACTGCCGCCCGGCTGGTTCGACCACACCGCCGCCGGGCGTGCTGGATCTGATGTCCGCGCTGCACGACGGCGATTGGGAAGCCGCCCAGGAGGCGCCGCAATCGCACCGCAGCCACGTCAGCGGGTTGGTGGCCGCACACTTGCAATGGCATCTGGAACGGCAGCTCAAAACGTTGCCGCTGGTGGAGCGGACGTATCAGGTCGATCGCACGGTTGCTGACCGGCGCGCAGCGCTGATCAGGCAGGATATGGCCTGTGGCTAAGATCGTGCGCAAGCTGAAGTCCACCGACTTCCCGCAACTGCCCGCGGCGCCCGACGACTACCCGACCTTTCCCGACACATCGACATGGCCCGTTGTTTTCCCGGAGCTGCCGCCATCACCCGACGGCGGCCCCAAGCGGCCACCGCAGCACATGTCGAAAGCGGCCGCGCCGCGGATTTCGGCCGCCCAGTTGCCCGCTCATGTCGCCATCGTGATGGACGGCAACGGCCGCTGGGCTACGCAACGCGGACTGCATCGCACCGAGGGGCACAAGATGGGCGAGGCGGTGGTGATCGACGTCGCCTGCGGCGCTATCGAACTCGGGATCAAGTGGCTCAGTCTCTACGCCTTCTCTACCGAGAACTGGAAGCGTTCCGCCGAGGAAGTCCGCTTTCTGATGGGCTTTAACCGAGACGTGGTGCGACGGCGCCGCGAGAACCTCAAGGAGATCGGGGTCCGGATTCGGTGGGTGGGCTCACGTCCGCGCTTGTGGCGCTCCGTCATCAATGAATTGGCGATCGCGGAGCACATGACGGCAGGCAACGACGTCATCACCATCAACTACTGTGTCAACTACGGTGGTCGCACCGAAATCGCAGAAGCCACAAGGGAAATCGCTCGTTTGGCAGCCGCTGGCCGACTGAACCCGGACCGGATCACCGAGTCCACGATCGGCCAGCATCTGCAACGGCCCGACATCCCCGACGTAGACCTCTTTGTACGGACCTCCGGGGAGCAGCGGTCCAGCAATTTCATGTTGTGGCAATCGGCCTACGCCGAATACATCTTTCAGGACAAGTTGTGGCCTGACTACGATCGCCGCGACCTGTGGGCGGCCTGCGAGCAATACGCGTTCCGCAGTCGACGGTTCGGGAGTGCTTGATGCCATCGTTGCAGGAGCGGCTGGCATCGATCCTCCGTGACGTCGTCCCCGTCGAGGAAGAACCCGACGGCGGGCTAACGGTCCGCCATAACGGTACGTTCGCCTCGTTGCGGGTGGTGAACATCGTCGAGGGCCTTGATCTGGTGTCCCTCACTCAGGTACTGGCGTGGGATTTGCCGCTGACCAAGAAGATCGGCGACCTGGTGGCCCAACACGCGCGTAACACCAACTTCGGCTCGGTGACCGTGGTGGAGAAGGTCAGCGCGAAGGCAGTGCAGCGCAACTCCGGCAAAAGTGCCTCCAAAACAGTAGATGTGATGCTGCGATACAACTTTCCCGGCGCCGGCTTAACCGACGACGCGTTGCGCACGCTCATCTTGTTGGTGCTGGATTCCGGGGCGCAGATGCGCAGCACGCTAACGACTTGAGCCCGGTAGTCCGGTAAGCCCGGGCCCCGCCTTTAGTAGGTCCTCAGGGCCGGCAGTCGGAGCAGGTGCCGAAGATCTCGATGGTGTGGCTAACGTCGGTGAAGCCATGTTTGCTAGCCACTTCGGCCGCCCAGGCCTCGACCTCGTGGTCGCCGACCTCGATGGCGGAACCGCAGCTACGGCACACCAAATGGTGGTGGTGATGATCCGAGCACCTGCGGTAGACGGACTCACCGGTGTCGGCGCGCAGCGTATCGACCAGTCCCGCCGCTGCCATTGACTGCAGTGTCCGGTAAACGGTGGTAAGCCCGATGTTCTGCCCGCGGCGGCGCAGCTCGTCGTGCAGCTCCTGGGCCGAGCGGAAGTCGTCGAGCGTCTCCAACAGTGTCGAAATCGCCGCCCGCTGGCGGGTGGATCGGACGCTCGTTCCGGTCATCAGCGCCCCTCCTTCTCATCGCTTCGCTCTGCACCGTCGTTGGCGCGGGTCACGGGCTGCCCTCGCCGGCGTGGGCGACGGCGTCGACGACGATGTGCGCAAGATGGTGGTCGGCCAGCCGGTACAGCACTTCGCGGCCGGATCGCTCCCCGGCGACCACACCTGCTGCCTTCAGGATTTTCAGATGCTGGCTGACCAGTGGCTGTGGCACGCCCAGCGCATCGACTAGCTCGTGAACGCAGCGCTGGGATTCGCGCAACTGCAGCACAATGGCGATCCGAACGGGTGCCGCCAGCGCGCGCAGCAGTTCGCCGGCGCCGTCGAGAATCTCCCGTGGCGGTGACACGGGGTATTCGAGGGACGCGTGCTCGTGACCGACCGAATCAGGGCCGAGAT
This sequence comes from Mycobacterium sp., assembly GCA_049522835.1. Classification (GTDB taxonomy): domain Bacteria; phylum Actinomycetota; class Actinomycetes; order Mycobacteriales; family Mycobacteriaceae; genus Mycobacterium. The sequence continues at coordinate 2,087 of JBEKNM010000082.1, read as the reverse complement.
CCGAGGTCACAGTCTCCGGTGAGCCGGCGGCGGTCGGCATGGGGGGCATTATTGGGGGCACTGAGGACGAGGACATCACCATGGGGAGTCATCACCTCGAGAAGCGCGGGTCTTGGGAGGGCTCGCTATCGCGCTCAGCGGCGCCCTTTGTTCCACTGTCACATGCATGATGACGCATGTCAAAGACCGCTGCGCCGATCGCTACGATGACTGGTGTTTTTCGCGGCGGTTTTGTAGCGGTTGGTAGCCGGCGCGCCTCTGCCCCGACCCCGAAAGGGAGTGCACTACACCGTGGCTTCCGTCATCGATACCGTAGTCAACCTGGCCAAACGACGGGGTTTTGTCTTCCCCGCTGGCGAGATCTATGGCGGTACCAAATCCGCCTGGGACTACGGTCCGCTGGGGGTGGAACTCAAGGAGAACATCAAACGGCAGTGGTGGCGGGCGGTGGTCACCGGCCGCGACGACGTCGTGGGCCTGGATTCGTCGATCATCCTGCCGCGACAGGTGTGGCTGGCCTCCGGCCATGTCGAGGTCTTCCACGACCCGCTGGTCGAATCGTTGATCACCCACAAGCGCTACCGCGCCGATCATCTCATCGAGGCTTACGAAGCCAAACACGGTCAGCCGCCGCCCAACGGGCTGGCCGACATCCGCGACCCGGAGACCGGCGAGCCCGGCCAATGGACCGAGCCGCGCGAATTCAACATGATGCTCAAGACTTACCTCGGCCCCATCGAGACCGAGGAAGGGTTGCACTATCTGCGCCCGGAGACCGCGCAGGGCATCTTCGTGAACTTCGCCAACGTGGTGACGACTGCCCGCAGGAAGCCACCGTTCGGCATCGGGCAGATCGGCAAGAGCTTCCGGAACGAGATCACTCCGGGCAATTTCATCTTCCGCACCCGCGAGTTCGAGCAGATGGAGATGGAGTTCTTCGTCGAGCCGTCGACCGCGAAGGAATGGCATCAGTATTGGATCGACACCCGGCGGCAGTGGTACATCGACCTTGGAATCGATCCGGGGAACCTGCGGCTGTACGAACACCCCAAGGAGAAGTTGTCGCACTACTCCGACCGCACTGTCGATATCGAGTACAAGTTCGGCTTCGTCGGCAACCCGTGGGGTGAGCTGGAAGGCGTAGCCAACCGAACCGATTTCGATTTATCAACCCACGCAAAGCATTCCGGCGTCGATCTGTCGTTCTATGACCAGGTCAACGACACTCGATACACGCCATATGTCATCGAGCCTGCTGCCGGTCTGACTCGGTCCTTCATGGCGTTTTTGATCGACGCCTATACCGAAGACGAAGCGCCGAATGCCAAAGGCGGGATGGACAAGCGGACTGTGCTTCGACTCGACCCACGGCTGGCGCCGGTCAAGGCGGCGGTGCTGCCGCTCTCGCGGCACGCCGACTTGAGCCCTAAGGCCCGCGACTTGGCCGCTGAATTGCGCAAGCACTGGAACATCGATTTCGACGACGCCGGCGCCATCGGACGCCGCTACCGGCGCCAGGACGAGGTCGGTACCCCATTCTGCGTGACGGTGGATTTCGACTCACTCGAGGACAGCGCCGTCACCGTGCGCGAGCGCGACGCCATGACGCAGGAGCGGGTCGCGATGGACGCAGTCACCGATTATCTGGCGGTGCGGCTCAAGGGCAGCTAGGACCACGGCCTCCGAAATCCGGGCGGTGTTTGCCCGGGACCGCAAATCCGCGGCGCTGAGCCGGTGGGCGGCCGTGGATTGGTGGGCATCGATGCTTGCTGGTGGGTGCCGGGGCGACACGGAGGTGCACGGCAGCCGCACAAGTTTCTGCCGCAGCCCTCCTGGCCATCAACTTGGGCCTCGGGAACATCGGCGGCTACAACATCGGCAGCGGAAGCATCGGCAGCGGAAGCATCGGCAGCGGAAGCATCGGCGACGGAAACAACGGCGTTTTCAACTTCGGCTTGGGAAATATTAGGAAGCCTCAACTTCGGGAACAACGGGAGCAATAATATTTGGTTTCGGAAACACGGGCACCGGAACATCGGCATCGGGCGTGGCGGCAACGGTCAGATCGGGATCAATCTCAATTCGAG
>JBEKNM010000081.1:0-11651 GCA_049522835.1 Mycobacterium sp. | reverse complement strand
TGATCCGCCGTTCACGTTCACCACATTCGTCGAGGGCGTCGGGACGGGTGACGTCCGCACCTCGCTGAGGGTGGCGCTGCCGGGTGTCGGCGACGTTGGTCTTCTCACGGCGGTGGTCCTCGTCTTTTACGCGGGGTCGCCGGGAACCTTTGTCGACCTCGCTGCGGACCTCGCGTGGCTCACCGCCCGGCCGCTGAGTGGCTTCCTCCTCGATCAGCACCTGCCAGCCCCTGCCGAACGGGGCGCCGCGACAAGCCTTTTCGAGGCGTCGGTCATCAACCAAGCCATCGGAGCCCTCATCGGCCAGGGCTACACGCCCGAGCAAGCCGAGCAGCACCTCACGGCTGAGAGTGCCGACGCCGGTATCAGTCGGCACGCCGTCGGCCTGCGCATCCTGGCCGGGCTCAATGCGCGGTAGCCGCCCATCGCGTGTAGTATCAGTAAGGTTGGGAACCCAGCCAGTCCGGGATGAAGTCAGCCGTCCGCCGCTGATTCCGAAGAGCAACAGCTCGCGCCCGACACACGCCGGTGACAACCGTCCGTTGGGATCACCTTGCGCGCTCTTTCCACCCTTGAAACATCGAATGCCCCTCTTGTTGGGCACGGCCCTTCCGGCTCCGCGAGTTTCGGCATTCTCAGTACGTATCCGCCGACACCGTGCGGGCTCGCGACGTTCAGTGCGGCCTTGTCGGCAGGGTTGTGCGCGAATGGCTCTGACGTCAGCGTCGTGCGGGTGGCCGACGGGTCGTCATCTTCTGACGCTCGGGTGATCGGAGAGCTGGTCAACGGCTCCGCCAGATCTGTGGCTGCTACCTGCGAATTGCTGAACGAGAGCGACATCGCGGTCGTGCAGCATGAGTACGGCATCTACGGCGGTGTCGACGGAGACGAGGTGGTGGACATCATCGGCGGGCTGCACATCCCGTCGATCGTGATAGCCCACACGGTCCTCAAACACCCGACCCCGCATCAGCGTTCGGTGCTCGAGGCAATCGCGGCGATGGCGGATCAGGTGGTTGTCATGTCGGAGGCGGCCAGTCAGCGCCTGTGCCTGGGCTTCGACGTCGATCGCCGAAAAGTCATCACGATCGCGCACGGCGCGGCCGTCCCGAGGCGGATCGGGCCGCCGGTGCGGTCGGAGAGGCCGACGTTGTTGACGTGGGGCCTGCTGGGGCCGGGAAAGGGCATCGAGCGGGTCATCGACGCGATGGGTTCGCTGCACGACCTGCCGGTCCGGCCGCGCTACCTGATTGCCGGCCGGACGCATCCAAAGGTTCTCGCCGCCGATGGCGAGGCATACCGCAATGCCCGTGCCGAACAGGCGCGGCTCCGTGGCGTAGCGGACTCGGTGGCCTTCGACGCGAGCTACCGCGATGTGTCGTCGTTGACGGCGCTCGTCCAGTCCTCGGCCGTGGTCGTGCTGCCCTACGACTCCACCGATCAGGTCACCTCCGGTGTTTTGGTCGACGCCATCGCGAGCGGGCGACCGGTCGTCGCCACCGCCTTTCCGCACGCCGTCGAACTGCTCGCCAGTGGGGCGGGCATCGTCGTCGGCCACGATGACCCGGATGCGCTGGCATCCGCCCTGCTGCGGCTGCTGACCGAGCCGCACCTCGCCGCGACAATGGCCGCGGAGGCCGCGCGATTGGCCCCCCGGATGGCCTGGCCGATCGTGGCCGCCGCCTATCTGGACCTGGCACACCGCCTTCTCGCTGAGCCGGTGCTGGTATGACCCCCACCATGCCGGACCCGAGATTCGACCACCTGCTGCGAATGACAAACCATCGCGGCACCTTCGAGCACGCCTGCTTCGACGAACCCCGGCCCGAGCACGGCTACTGCACCGACGACATGGCCCGAGTCCTTGTCGTCGCGACCAGGGAGCCCGACCCTGATGGCCGAGTGAAAGGTCTCGCCGGCGTGGCCGTGCGGTTCCTGAACGATGCGCAGTCCTACGCCGGTGCCTGCCGAAACCGGATGGACCGCAAGGGCCGTTGGGAGGATGAGCCCACCGTGGCGGACTGGTGGGGGCGCTGCATCTGGGGACTGGGAACTGCCGCTGCGCATAGTGACGTCGGTCTGGTTCGCCGGTTGGCCGTCATCCAGTTCGAACGCGCCGCGAAGGTGCGATCGCCGTGGCCCCGGGCGATGGCGTTCGCGGCGTTGGGCGCCGCCGAACTCCTCTCCGTCGACCCCGGGCACCGGGCCGCGCGTGCACTCCTCACCGACTACGCCGACACCGTGGCCAAACCGAACGGCGACGCGGCCTGGCCATGGCCTGAACCGCGGCTCACCTACGCGAATGCGGTTCTCCCCGAGGCGATGATCGCCGTGGGCGTTGTGCTCGAGGATTCGACACTGCGGCAACAGGGCTTGGATCTGTTGGGTTGGCTGGTCGAATACGAAACGGCAGGGGACCACCTCTCGCCCACGCCCGCAGCGGGCAGAGGGCCGGACGACCTTCGGCCCGGGTTCGATCAGCAGCCGATCGAGGTGTCCACCCTCGCCGACGCGTGCGCGCGTGCCGCTGGCATGGACCCCGGTTCGATCTGGCCCGATGGGGTCCTGGCCGCTGCGGCCTGGTTCATGGGTGTCAACGATGCGCGACAGCTCATGTGGGACCCCGATACCGGCGGCGGATTCGACGGCCTGCACGCCGACGGGGTGAACCGCAACCAGGGCGCGGAGTCGACTCTGGCAGTGCTCTCGACGATGCAGCACGCTCGGCGCTTCGCGACTGTGCAGCAATGACTTCCGTGCAGGCTGGGCTCGCCACGCGCAGCCCCCTGCGACTCGCGGCCAACCCGTCGCGGGTCATCACCCGACTTTTCGTGCCGGGCCAGGAGGGTTTCGAGCACCAGGAGTCCCGAGCGGGAGCGGTGCTGGCGCGGATCCTGGCCCTGGACGAAGGGCAGGTGCGGTCGTCGCTAGACGATATCGTCATCCGCTTCGACGGGCGTCACCGCGATCTTGCCGGCACCTTCCGTCGGCACGCCCGTGAACTCGCCGATCGGCTGGATCCCGGCAGGGAACTCTCCGAGGCACGAAAGTTGTTGCTGGGCGCGACGTTCACCAGCGAGTATGCCATTGAAGCCGCGGCGTTGTGCAATCCCAGCATGGTGGCTCATCCCGACCAGGCGGGGACCGTCGCAGGCAGCCTGCGATTCGTGATGAGCGTCCGGGGCATCGGCGAGGGGCACCGTTCGTCCATCGGATTCCGGACCGGCGTCATCGACGCCGCCGGGGGCATCACGATCGACGATCCGCCTCCGTTCGCCACAGTCGGGGCGGCGGAGCCCGCCCAGCTCGACGCAGCCGTCTTCCGCAGTGAACTCGCCCGGGTCGACGACGCCGGAGAGGCGGCCGACTATGTCCTCGACGGGCTCGGCGAGCGCTTTACCCAAGCTGCTCTCGACCAACAGTTCGCCAGGCTCCAGACGTCTCTGAGCACCCGCAGGCACGCCAGGGAGACGATTTCTTTACTCCGCAGCATCGCCGAGCGGACGTACGCCGTCGAATTCCCCGACCACATAACACTTTCCGAGCGGGTCCTGTGGCCCTCGATGGGCGCAGAGCAGGCCGGCATGGAGGATGCACGCTTCGTTCGTTTCATCGACGACGACGGCTCCATCACCTTCTACGCCACCTACACGGCCTACAGCGGATCCCATATCAGCCAGCAACTCCTCGAGACCACAGATTTCCAGTCCTTCACCTCCGCGCCGATCGTCGGACGCGCCGCTGCCAATAAGGGTCTGGCCCTGTTTCCTCGCCGGATTCGCGGTCGCTTCGCCGCCATGTCCAGATCGGATCGCGAATCGAATACGGTTGCCTACTCCGATCATCTGTCCGTTTGGACGAGCGCGCTTGCCTGCCAGAGCCCGACCCAAGCCTGGGAGGTGTTGCAACTCGGGAACTGTGGTTCGCCCATCGAAACCGACGCCGGGTGGCTGGTGCTCACCCACGGTGTCGGTCCGATGCGCACCTACTGCATCGGGGCGATTCTGCTTGATCTCGATGACCCGACACGGATTCTTGGTCAGCTGGCGCAACCGCTGCTGAGCCCCGCTACTGACGAGCAGGACGGCTACGTGCCCAATGTTGTCTACTCCTGCGGCGCGCTGGTCCACGCCGACACTCTGGTGCTGCCGTACGGCATCAGTGACGCCGCCATCGGTATCGCCACCGTGCCGCTACCCGAACTCCTTGCAGCTCTGAGCCGATGAGATCCAAGATATTTCAGGCGGTAACCTCGTGCCCACGCCGTGGGCCAACAGTGTTGACATGCTGCCTTACGGAGCGTTTAATGAAGGCCTACCGGAAACCGGTCATGGGCAGAGTTCATCTGGAATTGGCGCCGGATCAACGTGTTTCCGTCTGTTCCCAGTAAATCGGATCGACCACGGCACGACGACACGCGTGGGGGCACCCCGAGTGCCTGCGTGCCACAGTCAAAGGAGAACGATCACGATGGAATCTGACAGCGAACAACGAAATGCTTTCGGCGAGAACGTTCTTCACGTCGGTGCGGGCTTCAAAGAACAGGAGCGCCCGCACGTGTTGGAGACGTTGTCGACACTCGGTCCGCACCTGCTGGGACGATGGGATCCACGGGACATTGATGTGGAAGTCTCGTTGCAGGACCGCGGCGGCAAGGAGCAGCGCGTTACTTTGCGCACGAGCCTGCCCGGCCGGCCGCCGCTGGTAGCGGTCGCTGCGAACCCGGACATCACCCGCGCTCTCTGTGATGCAAAGCGCGAGCTGATCGGACAGCTTGAACACCAGAAGTCGGAGCGCGACCCAATGAGCAGCCGCAGCAGTGCGACGATCCGCCATTAGGTCACCTCTACGCCGTTCGAGATCGCCCGATTTGCAATGAAAGACACACGCCAACCAGCGGCTCGCTTCTGCGGGCAGACATAGAGACCGTCGTGACGCACATCATCGAAGCGCGAGTTATCGGCAAACGTGCCGCCAGCGGCAGATCAATGCCAGCAGCTACCGACAGGCCGTACTTGACCGTCCACGAAGTGCTCCGTGCGGGTAGACGCCGCGCCGCCGGACGCAAAGATATGGCTGCGGCACAGTCGACGTGGGATTCCGAAGGCGGGGCAACGAAGCGAGGGAGTAGCGACGAGAAGTTTGGTGCGCTGCTCTGGTGTTGAGGGCTCACCAGAGACCGCGCCCTGCCAGCCGTAAGACGGATGAATGTCGTGGGCCCGACTGCCAGACCGGCGTCATGGTCACCGACGCATGGGTGCCCGCATACCACCTGGCCCAGGGTGTCGGAATATGGTGTGCTGCAACAACAGTGAATCATTCGGCTGCACCCGAGACCGTGGTCGGAGGCTGATTTCGCTATGCTGCTTCGCTTTTGATGAGTTCGCCGTTCTTCATGATGACGGTGAATGCGGTTTGAGGCGTGGCTACTAGGTCGAGGTTCTGCAGCGGGTCGCCATCGACCAGGATAAGGTCGGCGATGGCTCCGGCGGTGATGACGCCGAGCGGGGCGTGATAGGGGTTGCGGGGCCCCGATTCGGCGAGAAGATTGGCGTTCGTTGAGGTGGCCATGGTGAGGATGTCGGCCGGCTTGTACCAGCGGGTGAGTTTGGTCAGCTGTGCGCCCTGGCGAGCCGCGGCGGCCGGGTTGTAAAGCGTGTCGGTGCCCCAGGCGATCCTCACGCCATGCTTGATGCCGAGCTGGTAGGCGCGGTCGGTGCCGCGGATCATGGCTTGGGCTTTCGCCGCGGACGCGCCGCCGGCCCCGACCTTGTCTTCGTCGTCCAAGAAGGCCTGCAGTGACCACCAGGTCTGAGTTTCGGCCATGAGTTCCACGGTCTGTTCGTCCAGCAGGTGTCCATGCTCGATGCTGCGAACCCCGGCGCGGATGGCCTGCTGCACCGATCGGGGAGTGTAGGCGTGGGCCAGGACGTAGGTCCCCCAGTTTTCTGCGGCGTCGACTGCGGCTCGGATTTCACGTTCGGTGTATTGGGTGACGTCGAGGGGATCGTGAGTGGAGACGACCCCTCCGCCGGCCATGATCTTGATCTGGCTGGCGCCGAGCATCAGTTGTTCGCGGGCGCCCTGCAGCACGGCCGCTTCGCCGTCGGCGATGACCGCCGCGCCGCCGTATTCACTGGAGCTGAGGTATCCGCGGGCTCCACGGGGAACTTCATTGCGCAACCGAAAGTCGCCGTGACCGCCGCTTTGGGAGAGGAACGCGCCGGACGGATAGATCCGCGGCCCGGCGACGATCCCCTCATCGATGGCGCGTTTGAGTCCGAAGGTGGGACCGCCGGCATCGCGGACGGTGGTGAAGCCGCGCAGCAGCATGGCTTTGGCGTCGGCGGCGGCGGCAATGTGGATGTAGCTTTCGTCGGCGGTGAATGCGTCTTGTGCGTCGAGTGCGGCGAACATCAGATGCACGTGGGCGTCTATCAGGCCGGGGATGAGGGTTTTGCCGGTGCCGTCGAGCACCTTTTGCGACGGCTGCGGTGCGGGGTTGACCGCTGTGGGGCAGATCTGGGTGATGAGGTTGCCGGTGACTGTGACATCGGACGGTTCGCTCAGCGCGGGATCGGTCCCGTTGAAGATACGGACGTTACGAAACACGATGCTGGATTGGCGGGGTGCAGTGGCAGTCATGGGTTGCTCTCAGGTGCGGCGTTCACTGGGTATGCGTCGGTGTGCACGGCGTCGAAACCACGAGTCGGCGTAGTTCGTCGGCGCCCCACACGATGAACGGGGACGGGGTCACCACCCGTCAACCAGGCCAGCACAGCCGCGATAACCAGCACCAGGGCCGACTTCGCGGTCGCGGCCCAGCGGCGTGTGATGGTCGCGCCACCGCTCAACCATTTGTCTCGCGTTGAAACGTCAGAACATCGCTAAGTGGCCGCCGCGGCGTCATGGGGGGTACCTCGTCCAGCACAGGGGCTTCGCCGACGCGGATCACTAGTTGCGGCATAGCTGCCCGTCCGGTCAAGATGCCGATGAGGTGACGGCTGGCCTGTAGCTCCGTGAGATGGCTCAGTGTGCATGTCGCCATCCCGGCTAACGTGCACTCCAACAACACGGCGGACAACGCTTCGCCGCACCGGACGGCGTCATCGCGGGTGTCCTCGTCGGTGGACAGAACCAGCACTGTGGACTGGTCTTGTCCAAAGCCGGGGCGTCGCTCGTTGTGGGCGCTAACCGGGAAGGTACGTCCGACGTCGACCCGATCAGTTTCGGCCGCCGACACCAGTGAACTGCGCGGAATTCCATCAGAATTCTCGAAATGACCCGTCCACCAGTTTAATTCGGTTTGATACGAGGAATCGTACCGTCGCAGCGATTCGGTAAGTTTTGACGCCTTCGCCAGTTCCGGACGCAGCTCGTCGGCTACCGCATCGAGGTGAACTCTGCCGACATCGACGGCGTTGTGCAGCACAGGTTTTAAGGACTCCCAGTTTCTCGGTGCGGCGAAGGAAAGCCGATCGGTGCGCCGGTGCAGGATCGCGTCGGCCCGGCGGCGATGGCCATCGGGGACGAAGCTCATTGGGCTGAAATCGAATGAGGCGAGATGATCGGGGTTATTTGGGTCGGGAAATCTCTCGACGTTGGCAGTCCACCCGGCTGATGCCATCGCGACGCGTAGATGGTGAAGCACGGCGCCGCAGCTGATGTGCGCCTCCCGCCCCGACTTGTCGGTGGAGTAGAGAATCCGGCTGCGATCAACGTATAGGTGTAGTCCCACATCCTCGGCGACCCATTGCCAGGGCTGGCTGTTGTGCAACGACGGGGCCCGGCACGCCAACTGCACCGCGTTCCTAAGTATGTCGGTATCCACCAACGTGTCCGGCATGATCAACCTCCAGTTCGTGTCTGCGTCAATCCTGGAATGCACCGGTGTACGGCACTAGGGTCTGTGGTCCTCGAGTGCGAGCGCCATTGGGGCGTCGTCGGCCCCCGCCTCCCTGGGGTCGAGGATGCGGTACGCCAGAAGTTTGATGCGGTCGCTGATAAGGAACCAAGCGAGGGCGTATACCCACACCGCAGCTGCCCACCCCCAGCCCAGTGGGGCCATGAATAGCCCGTAAACGGCAATGAATGTGGCGATGGCCTGGGTGCCGAGGACAGCGATCAACAAGATGCGGGCCGGGCGGATGGACCAGAAGGGGCCGCGGGTTCGGGTCAAGAAAATGGTCAGGTGGCCCGCGACGGACAGCATCAGATACATCAGCGTCTGGACGCGCGGATGGCCAAGGTCGAACACACGGTCGCCTAGATAGAACAAGCCGAACGCGGCAATCGGCCCAAGCACCCCCAGGACCGTGGAGATTCCGAGCACCAGGCGCATGTTCCAGGCTTCGGGCTCGTTCTTGTAGCGGACGTTGTCGTAGGCGATGGACAGGATTGCGCCGTCGTTGAGCAGCGCGAGCATCACGATCATGATCGCGGTGAGCGGGTAGAAGTTGAAGACCAAGATGGCCACGGTCATGAATAACAGCACTCGCAGCGTTTCGGTGATGCGGTACATCGCATAACTGTTCATCCGCTGAAAGATCTTGCGGCTCTGTTTGATCGCGTCGATGATCACCGACAGCCCCGGGGTCAGCAGCACGATGTCGGCGGCCGCGCGGGCGGCGTCGGTGGCGCCCGATACGGCGATGCCGCAGTCGGCTTTTTTCAGGGCGGGGGCGTCGTTGACTCCGTCGCCGGTCATCCCGACGATATGGCCGCGCTTCTGCAGTACGTCGATGATGTGGTACTTATGCTCGGGGAATACCTGGGCGAAACCCTCGGCTGTCTCGATGGACTCGGCCACTGCCGCCGATTCGTTCTTCTTCGTATCTCCCAAGGCTGCGGCGTCGAGAATGTGGGTGCCCAGGCCGACCTTGGTGGCGGTTTCCTTTGCGATGGCCAGCGCGTCGCCGGTCACCATCTTGACGATGACGCCCATCGCCGCGGCGGTGGCGATGGTCGCTGCAGCGTCGTCGCGGGGTGGGTCGAATAGTGGCAATATGCCGACGAATTGCCAGTCGCCGTCCCCGTCGGCGCGGGCCACGCCCAAAGATCGGAAGCCCCGGGCGGCGAAATCGTTGACTGCCTTATCGGCGGCGGGTTTGGTCTGCGCGGCGTTGGCGGCCAGCGCCAGGATGACCTGTGGGGCGCCCTTGGTGACCCTGAAGGTGGTCCCGTTGGCGGCGGTGAGGGTGGCCTCGGTGCGTTTGTGGACCGGGTCGAAGGGTTTGAAGTGGGTGACTGTGTAAGCCTGCAAGACCTTGGTGTCCTCGAGGCCGTCGAGCACCGCGCGGTCGATGGGGTCGTCGTTGTCCGCGCGGGAGGCCAACGCTCCGTCGAGGATGACAGTCGCGGGGGTGACGCTGTCGACGGCGAATGGTGTGCCCAACGTGAGCGAGTTCTGGGTAAGGGTGCCGGTCTTGTCTGCGCACAGCACGTCCACGCCGGCGAGTTCCTCGATTGCGACCAGGCGGCTCACGATGGCCTGTTTCTTGGCGAGTAGCCGTGCGCCCACGGCCATCGTCACCGACAGCACGGTCGGCATCGCCACCGGGATCGCCGCGACGGTCAGCACCAGGGCGAACTGCAGCGTGGTCAGTATCGCATCGCCGCGCAGGATCGCCGTGACGACGATGACCGTGACCAGCGCGACAGCGAGGATTATGAGGTAGTTGCCGATCTTGAGCACGGCGCGCTGGAAGTGGCTGACGGTGTGCGCGTCGGCCACCAGCTCGGCCGTCGTGCCGAAGTAGGTACCGGTGCCGGTGGCATACACCAACGCACCGATCTCACCTTGCCTGATGATCGACCCGGAGAACACGGCGTCACCGGTTGTGCAGGTCGCGGGCAGCGACTCCCCGGTCAGCGCGGACTGGTCGACCTCGATCTCGTCGCCGTCCAGCAGCCGGGCGTCGGCGGGCACAATGTCACCCAAGCGCAGCCGGATCACATCACCGGGCACCAACTCCCGCGCCGGCGCGGTGATCCATGCGTCGTCGCGTTTCACGCGCGCGTTGATCGCTAGCTTGGCTTTGAGGGCCTCAATTGCATTGCCGGCCTGCCGTTCCTCGGTGTAGCCGACCACACCGTTGGCCAGCAGCAGCAGCAGGATGATGAAGAAATCCGGCCAGTGCCCGACCGCGCCGGACAAGATGACGGCGATCTCGATCATCCACGGGATGGGGCCCCAAAAGTAGCTGAGGAACTTCAGCACCGCGTTGGTCTTGTGGTCGGCGATCTCGTTCGGCCCGTACTGCGTCAACCGATTCGCGGCTTCGGCCTGACTCAGGCCGCCAGGGGAGTAGCCAAGCTCCTCTTCCAGCTCGGGCATGGGCGCCGATTTCAAGTCGTGGCCCGGTTCGGGTGTGCCCGCAGAGCGGGGCGGCGTGAAATGCGGCGCGTCAGCGGTCATGACGTTGGTCCGTATGCCGCTGGCCGGTAGACAGCCGCGCCGTTGCCTGGCCGACGGGAACTCTGCGGACACTGTCCGTGCGCCCATCGGTGGCGTCGATGTTCATTGCGGGGGGTCCCAGGTCCAGTTGCGGATCTCAGGCAGGTCTTGGCCGTGGGTGTTGATATAGCGGCTGTGTTCGACGAGTTTGTCGGCCATTGTCTGCTTCAGGTAGTCGCCGGTCGCGCCGAGTTGGGGCAGCCTGTCGATGACGTCTGCGACGAGGTGGAAACGGTCCAAGCGGTTCTGCACCCGCATGTCGAAGGCGGTGGTGATGGTGCCTTCTTCGTTGTAGCCGCGCACATGCAGATTGCGGTTGGTCCTGCGGTAGGTGAGTCGGTGGATCAGGCTCGGGTAGCCGTGAAAGGCGAAGATGATGTGTTTGTCGGTGGTGAACAGGGTGTCGTAGTCGCGGTCGCTCAGTCCGTGCGGGTGCTCGGTGGCCGACTGCAACCTCATCAGGTCCACCACGTTGACCACCCGGACCTTCAACTCGGGCAGGTGTTCCCGAAGGATCGACACCGCCGCCAGCACCTCGAGGGTCGGAGTATCTCCGCAGCACGCCAGGACCGCATCCGGTTCCACGCCGCGGTCGTTTCCGGCCCATTCCCAGATGCCGATGCCCTCGGTGCAGTGGACCACCGCATCGTCCATGCTCAGCCATTGCGGCATCGCGCGCTTGCCGGCGACCACCACGTTGACGTAGTGGCGGCTGCGCAGACAATGGTCAACAACCGAAAGCAGGCAGTTGGCGTCAGGTGGCAGGTAGACCCGCACGACGTCAGCTTTTTTGTTGACGACGTGGTCCAGAAAGCCGGGGTCTTGGTGGGTGAAGCCGTTGTGGTCTTGCTGCCAGACATGAGAGGCGAGCAGGTAGTTCAGCGACGCGATGTCGCGGCGCCACGGCAGTTGCGCGGTGACCTTGAGCCATTTGGCGTGCTGGTTGAACATCGAGTCGACGATGTGGATGAACGCCTCGTAGCAGTTGAACAGCCCGTGCCGCCCGGTGAGCAGATAACCTTCCAGCCAGCCTTCGCTTTGATGCTCACTGAGCATCGAATCCAGCACGCGCCCCTGTGGGGCGAGGAACTCGTCGTTCGCGGTGGTGCGGGCCTGCCACTGCCGGTCGGTGACCTCAAAGACCGCGCCGAGCATGTTCGACAGGGTTTCGTCGGGCCCGAAGATCCGGAAGTTG
>JBEKNM010000080.1:0-11729 GCA_049522835.1 Mycobacterium sp. | reverse complement strand
TTCAGTGCCACTGCAAAGACCGCCAGTTCGCTGGGCGTGTCGCCGGGCAGCACCAGCAGCACGCCGGGGCGAGCGTTGATCTCGACCGGCTTCGCACCGAGCACCCGCGTCGACGCGGGAAAGCCCAGGCCAGTAAGGCAGGAGGCGCGCCTGGGCGGGTCAGTGAGTGGGCTGGAGAGTGGGCCGGCGAGAGGGCCGTAGTCGGGACTGTCGTCGAGCAGGGCCAGGATCTGGGCCTGCGATAGCGGGATCACCGGGGGCGGCGTTGACACCGTGATGTGCTCGGCGGTGGCCGGTGTGCTCGGGGTGGGCGCGGGCGCGTTGATCAGCGCCGCCGTTCCTACGGCGATCGCTGCGACCACCGCGCACACGCCGGCGATGCCCGCGAAGACTTTAGCGGGACGGATGTGCGGCCGCGCCAAGTGCGAGCCGCTGCCTCGTGACCCGCTCGGCGGGGCATCCGCTGACCTCAGCGCAGCCGAAATTCGAGCGGTGACCTCCCGGGGAGCGTCCCGCGCCGCATCCGGATCCGCGCCGAAGGCGGCGACATCGCGGCGCACCTGGTTCAGCGCCCGCAGGAGTCGTTGGGCTTCCGGGTCTGCGCGGACTCGTCTGCGCACCCGAGCGGCGGCGTCGTCGTCCAGTAGACCGGCCTGTAGGTCGGCGAGGACCTCGGCGGTCAGCGGTGGATCCGCACCTGCTGAACCATAATCCGCAGGACCATTCTCGGCTTCACCCATCCGCCCCAGTGTCCGTCATGCACAGTGCGATCGCCACGCACAGCCCCCACGTTAGCGCTGACCGGCCGGGCGGTCGGTCGTGGCGTTGGCGCCCGCGTTGAGGTGGCCGAGCATCCCGGCCAGGCGAACCCGGGCGCGGGCACACCGGCTCTTGACGGTGCCCTCGGCGACGCCCAGCAGCTGGGCGGTGTCGGCGATCGAGTAACCCTGCATGTCGACGGCCACCACGGCAGCGCGTTGCTCGACGGGCAGGCGCATCAGTGCCCGCTGCACCACAATCGCCGTATCGATATGCGACGTCCGATCGGCAACCGGGTAGACATCCTCGAGTGGAGTGGTCGGATGGGCTTTAACGCGCCGCAGCCGGTCCAGGCAGGCGTTGACCACTATGCGGTGCAGCCAACTAGCCACCGCAGCGTTGTACCGAAAGGAACCGGCGGCGCGGTGGGCTGAGAGCATGGCGTCTTGCAGCGCGTCTTCGGCGTCTTCGAAGGTGCGGCTGGTGAGGCGCGCAAGCCGGTGAAGCTGTCGTTGATGACGGCGGAACAACTCGTCGAAGGCGTGCCTGTCGCCCGCAACGTGGGCTGCCAGCAGCTCGGCGTCACTGCGCTCCCTTCCAACATTTCCTCGGATATTTCCCCGAATGTTTCCCCCGAAGCCCACCGCCGGGACAGTAATCAATCGGCCGTCACGTGGCACTTCACCCGCACGGGTGCGGTGTGTGCTCGGTCAGGCCAGAGGTCAGGATGCGGCCTGGACCCTGATCTCCGAGATGTCGGCGCGGCTCTTGCCGTCGGTAGTCCCCAACGTAGAGATCCACACCAACAGATTCGACGTGGGGGAGCCGGATCTGACCGGGATGACGTTATGACCGGGTTTGAGCGCAAAGGCCGGAGCCAGCACGGTGGTGTCCTCCAGCTTTGCCGGCGATGGCGTCGATGCCGAGCGAATCTCGACCTTGGTCCCGGTGCTGACCGTGTCGATGTTCACCACGCCGACCACCGTGGGACTGGGCAGTTGCAACATCAAACCGACGCCGCTCTTGAAGCCAGGGAACGGGACAGGGTCGGTATAGATGTCGGTCTGCCATGAGGTGGCCGGGTTGCCGTCGATCGCGTTACCGGCGGTGCCGGGCGAGTCGGCGTCGCCGTCGGGAGAGAAGACCGTTGCCTTAGTAGGTTGGACGATGCTGCCGGAAGGCGCCGGATTGGCAGCTGACGACGCGGTCGATGATGTCGGCCCGTTCAGTCCGAGCTCGTCTTTGTTGAGGCCGCCGCCGACATTGCCGAAGATCTTGCTCACTACTGAGGCCAGCACCACAAGTGCCACCAGGATGATGGCAACGCCCACGGAGACACCGATAAGCAAGCTGCGGCGCCGCCGGCCGAACACCCCATAGTCTCCAACGCTTGGCTGGCGGGAAGCGACCTGCGCGGGCGCGTCGTCGATCCGGCCCAGTACCTCGGTGCGGTCGGCCACCGCGGTCGCCTGTTGCAACAGGTTCAGAAGCGTTGATGCACTGCGTATCCCGCCGTCCTCTTGAACCGATCGGACAGCCACCGCGGAAATCTGGAACGGGATGTCGCGGTCGACGACGGTGGGTTCAACGGGGTGGCCCGCGGAATCCCGCTCGGCCGGGGCGAACCCGCTGCGTGCCCCAGACTCCGGCAGCGGCCACCGGTTGACCAGCAGGGCATAAAGCGCGGCGCCGATTCCACGGATGTCGTCCTGCGGGTTGGCGTCGGGCATGGTCGCCGGGTACGCCAGCACGACATCGCCGTCGATGCTGACTCGCACCCGGCTGGGGTGATCGATCGACAGGGCGACACCGGCACGGTGTGCCGCGTCGGCTGCGGCGGCCAGCGACTGCATCGCCCGGATGGCACCGACGGGCGACGGCGCGGTGTCGGCCACTTCCTGCAGCGAACCGCCGCGAATCCACTCCGCGACCACCAGGCCGCCAGAACCGGTGTGGACGACGTCGAGCACCCGGGCGATACCGGGCTTGTCGATCCGGCTGAGTCGCAAAGTGCGGGCCAGGATCTCCTGCAGGACGTCGTCGGGCAGGGACCCATCCGGATCGACGAAAGTCAGCGCCACCTGGCGGTCCAGCGCTGTGTCGAGGGCCTGCCAGAACTGCAAGGGGGGCGCGCCGCCGTGGAAGACCAGCAAGCGATAGCGGCCACCGGCGATACGTGCGCCGGGAACCAAGTGGACATCGTCTTGTGGCACCGAAGGCTCAGGGCCCCGTTCGCGGGGCGCATCGAATGGAATCGGCCCGCGGGAAGGCTCGGCTGACGGATCGCCGTTGCGGTGGTCGGACGGGCGTGGCGGCGGTGAGTCGGGCTCGGCCGGCATATCGGGGGCCGGAATGTCAGGCTGGAAGTCGTCGGCAACCGGTCGAGGTAGCGGAGGACCTGACCCTGAGCCAGACCCAGAGCTGGATGCGGCGCTCTCCATTGGGCGGTCGGTCACCTCCGGTCCTTTCGCTAGGGGGGCGCTGGCTACCCGCTCCGGAGGCCTGCGCCGGATCGGCTCCTGGACCGCATTGACCCCCGGCGGGGACGAATTCCTCTGCTCAGGGTACGTGACAAGGCGCCGGTGAGACGATTTTTCTGGCACAGTCGCTTTGCGGGGCCCCAGCGCCCCGCTATGGCGACCGTCGCGATTCCCGATCCGGCGCCTGACGGCGCCCAGTGCAGCTTGCGCCTCGGGGACCTGCGCGCGGAGCATAACCGTGGCCACGATCGGCAGCATGATGGTCGCCAGCAGCAACAGTCGCAGCAGCGAACCTGCAGCACCGCCGTGCGCTGTCAGCTCGCGCAGCCCCAGCAGCCGATCGGCCACGTGAGCGACCAGTCCGGCCAGCAACGACGCGGCAACCGTCACCAGCACGGTGCGCACCTCCCGGACGCCGACGAGGTGGCCACCGGCCGGCAGGAGTGTGCGCCGCAGCAAGTGGTAGCCGACGATCGCGCCGACAAGAAATCCGATGCCGTTGGCCAGCCCGAGAAGACCCGCGACCAGCTGGGGGTCATTGGTGAGGTGCGGCGCCAGCAGCGAGCCGATGATCTTGACGGCCGTGATCACGAGGATGATCGCGATGGGCGTCCACGGCTGCTCCCGCGCGTAGAACACGCGTAGCTGCAACAGCACCAGTCCGTACGGGATCAACGTGAACGCCGATAGCGCGATAGCGGCGCCCAGGTAACCGGCGTCGACCCCCCCGAAATGGCCGTAGGCGAACAACGCGCTACCGATCGCCGGGCCGCCGACCGTCATGAATGCCACGATCGGGATCAGCGTGATCAAGGTCAGCCGGGTGGCCAGCGACAGGTCAGCGAGCACGCCTCTGGTGTCATTGGCGGCGGCGTTGCGACTCAGCCGCGGCATCACGACCATCAGCACCGTTACCCCGATTATGCCGAACGGCAGCATCAGAACCAGCCACGTGTAGTTGTAGATCGCGGGGCCCGAAGCTGCTGCCGTGCTGGCGATCTGGGTGCCGACCACCAGGCCGAGCTGACTGATCAGCACATAGAGCACCATCGCAACGGCCATCGCGCCGAAGCGCTTGAGCCGCTGATCGATTCCCCACAGCGGGCGCAGGCTGATGTGCTCGCGCCGCAGCGCTACCAGCAGCACCGCGACCTGCGCGAATACCCCCAAGTTGCTGCCGATCCCGAGCACCAGCAGCTTGATGTTGCCCATCTGAACAGGGTCGATCGAAAGTTCACCGGGGACCGCAAGGTATACGGCCAGGGTGGCGATCGCGACGACGTTGTTGACGACGGGCGCCCACGCCGTCGGCCCGAAAACGTTGCGGGTGTTGAGGATCGCCATGAACACCGATGTCAGGCCATAGGCGAGCACCTGCGGTAGTAGCAGATAGGCGAAGGCGGTGGTCAGGGGTTCGTTGACCTGCGGATTCCGGCCCAGCATCAACCGCACCAGCAGTGGCGCAGCCAGCACCGACAACGTTGTGACAAGCAGCAGCAGTGTGGTTACCACCGTGACCAGGCGCCGCACGAATGCCGCGCCGCCGTCAGGGTCACCCTGCTCGGCACGGGCCAGCACCGGCACGAAGATAGCGGTGAACGTCGCCTCCAGCACGAGGGCAGCGACCAGGTTCGGTAGCTGATAGGCCACCGAGTAGGCACTGGCCAGCGCGGCGCCCAGGATCGCGGCCAGCAACACAACCCGGGCGAAGCCGGTGATCCGGCTGATCAGTGTCGCGAACGCAATGGCCCATGACCGCGATACCAGCGCCGCGTCGGATAGTTCGCGTCGTCGAGGAGGCAGGTCAAGGCCCGAAGGGACTGGAGGGGTTGGACCCGTCGGCGGCGGAATCCTGTCCCGGGGCGGTCGCTGTGGCAGTCGTTGTCGCTGCGGCGGCGACTGTGGATGGGGGCGCCGGTAGGCGGCGTTCATACTCGGCGCTCTTCGTCGACCCGCTGGTCGACGTCGTCTCGCAAGTTGTCTCGCAAGTTGTCTCGCAAGTTGCGGGGCCGGGGTGGGTAGGGGCGGTCCAAGTCGGCGGGATCGGGCTGGCCACGGAAACGGTGCCAAAGCCGCCGTCCGGCCAGCGCCACCAGCACCGCGGCCGCGGTCAGCGTGATCGCGAACAGCACCTTGCCATACGCGTTGGAATGCACGGACAAGCGCACCGGCTCGCCCAGCCGCATGCCGTCCGGCGTGTGCAACGCGACGTCGATGGCGACCCGCTGAGTGAAGTTGACTTCGATCGGCACGCGCAGCGGCAGGTATCCCGGCGGCAGCTCGATCTGGCCGACGTCAGTGACGGCCATCCCGGGTGGAGCGTCGACCTGCAGGCGCACCTGGATAGGCACGGCCAGGCCGTTGTGCAGCGCCAGCGGAAGGGGACTGTGCTCGGTGGCCAGAGTGTAGGAGCCGCCCGGGTTGACGATCGTGACTGCGCCGAACAAGTCGCTGATCGTGTTACCGACGACTGCCAACCGCTGCTGAGCCAGCCCGATGCGGGTATCGGGCGGGACCGATTGGCTCAGCGCGCGCAGCATGTCTTCGCGCAGCGGTGCCGTGTACTGGATGCCGGTCAACCCGGTCCGCTCATCGGTGGTCAACGCTGCGGTTAGGCCCCACAGGCGGCCAACCTGGCCTGCGATGTCGGTGGTGACGTCGTCGTTGAACCGACCGCGCGCCGGCGCGTACGCGTCGACGGGTTCCGGTTGCTCGGTGTGGCTGGCGCCGTCAGCGATTACCGCCGGTAGTGGTCGGGGCACCGCCAAACCTGACCGAATGGCAGTGGCCAGCGCCGTCAAGATGACCTGCGCGTCATCGGTCTGCAGGTTCCACGACGCCGGCGGGACCAGGATCTGGGTACGCGGCCCGGCGTCTGGCTGCAAGGCGTGCCAGAACATTGAGCCCAAGGCGTCCTGACGGCGCGCGGTGTTCGAGTCATGGGCCAGCCGAACCCCGAGCGAGGAGTCCAGATAAGTGGGGACGATGGGGTTGGTCCCGGCTCCCGCCAGCGCGGCACCAACGGCCGGGTCGAACGGCGCGACCACCACCTGCGGGGACAGCCGCCGGGGTGTGGTGTCGAGACCGGCCGGTGAGTCGTTCCCGGAGTCTGGGGCGGAGAACTCGCCGGCCGCGATCGCGACCGTGCTGTCGTTGGCGTTGAGCAGGTCGACCGTGCGGCTGGTCAGCGGGCCGTCGGGCAGCAGCGTTGCCCCGCGGGTGGACGCGACACCCAGAATGTGGTCGACGATGTCGCCGACGCTGTTGGTGGCGATCGCGATCAGCCCGCGATCCTTGACGCGCTGCAAGGCGTCCAGGTCGGCTTGCGCATAGGGCAGCGGCGCCACGCATGTCCGGTGGGCCAGCACACGCAGCCGGTCGAGCCAGAGGGCCGCGGCGGCTTGACCGGTGCCCGGATGCGTCGGCGTGCCGGGTTGCTGAGCAGGGCCGTCCGGCGAGTTGGACACAACGTAGGCGCCGGTCATCGCGTTGACGGTGACAAGCAGATCCGGGTCGACCGCCAGACACAGCGCTCGCCCAACTGCGCCGTCGGGATCGACGTCGTGGCTGGTGGCGACCTCGGCCGCGGACAGCAGAATGTCCAGCCGACCGCCGGGGGCCAGTGAAGTGGCTAAGTCGTCGTCGATCAGCCGGACCGGGATGGTGCCGCCGGGTACGCCGGGGGACAGCCGGGGTCGATCGGCTAGCGGCCACAGCATGGTGATCCACACCGGTTGAGAAGTGTCGGGTGCGACGGGGAATTCCATCGCATCGGCTTCGTCGGGTGGTACGCCGATCACGGGCAGCAGGAACCGCGCGTTGTCGAGCCGGGCGGGGGCGCCGTAGTCGGGTGTCCCGTTGACGTTGACCAGGAGGGGGTAGATCCCGGGCCGCTCAATCGCCACAGACGGCTTGGTCAACGAGCGAACCGGGGCGGAGAGGGTAAAACCGGCTTCCTGCCCGCGTTGCAATTCGCCCGCCGTCGTAAGGAAGTCGCCGGCCGGCTGGTACTGGTCGGTGCTCCCGTCCAGGGACGTGCGCAACGCCGCCGGCTCGGCGACCGCAGCCGCGTGCTCGAGCCGGACCATTACGTCGTGCACCGGGCGGTCACCGATGTTCGTCACTGTGCCGCGGACGGTGACGACGGGATCACTGGTGGTGGTCACAACGTCCGGGGTCACCTGATCGATGCGAACACGGACGAATGGTGTCGGTTCGGGCTCGCCAGCGGCCGCGCGTGGCGCCACCGAGGGGCCGGTGAGCACCACAGTAAATCCGGCCACGATGCCGACAACTGCGGCAACGCGCAATAAGGCGGCCCGGCAGAGTCGTGGCGCGGTCACGGCCCCAGCCCGTGACCGTTCTTCCGGCCCCTTGCCGGTTCGTCGGAATGCCGGGTACGCGAATGTGTCTGTGGCCGGCGTCGAGGCGTGCTGGGTGGCAGCGGCGGTAATGCGGCTGGGCCGTCGCTCTGCAGCTTGTCGATCAATTCGTGGGCCACTTCGGCCAGGCGCCGTTCGTCGGCGTAGGCCAGCCGAGACGGCAGTTCCTGTATGGGGACCCACGCCACTTCGGCGACCTCGAGGTCCTCGTCGCAGAGCTCTCCGCCGGAGAACCGCATCAAATAGTGGTGCACGGTCTTATGCACCCGACGGCCATCGGTGACGAACCAGTAGTCGATGCGCCCCAGTGCGGCCAGCACGCTGCCGCGAATCCCGGTCTCCTCGGCGACCTCACGAATAGCAGTCTGTTCGGCCGTCTCACCCTGCTCAATGTGGCCCTTGGGCAGCGACCACAGCATTCGTCCGCGCCGATCGATGCGGCCGATCAGAGCCGCGACCTGAGAGTCGCGCGGCCCGTCGATACCGTCGATAACCAGGCCGCCGGCAGATGTTTCATGCACGGTGCGCAGGCGCTCCGGTCCGCGGCGTGGCGTGCGGGATCGGCGCGGCTTCTTCGCTGACGAGTCTGGGGCGGCTTGGCCGTCCGTGTTGTTCTCGGCCGAACCGGCCGCGCCACGACCGCGGCGCCGGCCCCGGCGCCGACGTGGTTTGGCTCGTTCGCCGTCTGACACTCAAGCGATATTAGCTGGCACAGACTGGTCTCCAGGACATACTCGCCGCTAGGGGGGTTAGCGACGGGCAAGGGGTGCTTGTCGCCGGGCCCTTCAGAGGTCACCTTGGCCGCGGCCCGCATCGTCACCGGACGGGGACAGACTAGGCTGATCGAACGTGCCTGACGCCCCCCAGGATGGCGACCTGCTGACCGCAGCCGCGGTCGCCCTGAACAAGCACGCCCCCGTGTTGCGCGAGATCGGCTCCGCATTCGATGCGGCGGGCCACGAGTTGTACCTGGTCGGCGGTTCGGTACGAGATGCCTTGCTCGGGAGGCTGAGTCCTGACTTGGACTTCGCCACAGATGCCCGCCCCGAGCAAGTGCAACAAATTCTGCGCCGGTGGGCCGACAACTTGTGGGACACAGGGATCGACTTCGGGACAGTCGGCGTCGGCAAGGGCGAGGACCGCCTGGAGATCACCACGTTCCGTGCTGACAGCTACGACCAGGTGTCGCGCAATCCAGAGGTGCGTTTCGGAGACCGCATCGAGGACGATTTGGTGCGCCGCGATTTCACGGTGAACGCGATGGCCGTGCGGATCACGGCATCTGGGCCGGGCGACTTCCTAGATCCGCTAGGCGGTTTGGCGGCGCTGCGCGCCGGAGTGCTCGACACTCCGGCGGCGCCGTCGGTGTCCTTCGGCGACGACCCGCTGCGGATGTTGCGTGCCGCGCGGTTCGTCTCGCAACTCGGCTTCACGGTCGGACCGCGGGTGCGCGCGGCGATCGAGGAGATGGCCCCGAAGCTGGGGCTGATCAGTGTGGAACGGGTGGCCGCCGAGCTGGACAAGCTGCTGCTCGGCGCGGACCCGGTCGCCGGTGTCGACCTGTTGGTGCAGACCGGGATGGGCGAGGTGGTGCTACCCGAGGTCGGCGGCATGCAGATGGCCATTGACGAACACCACCAGCACAAGGACGTCTACCAGCATTCGCTGACAGTGCTGCGGCAGGCGATCGCCCTGGAGGACCCGCTCCCGGAAGGCGGCCCCGACGTGGTGCTGCGCTGGGCGGCGCTGCTGCATGACATCGGCAAGCCCCCGACCCGCCGGCACGAGCCGAACGGCGGCGTGAGCTTTCACCACCACGAAGTGGTCGGCGCCAAGATGGTCCGAAAGCGGCTGCGCGCGCTGAAGTACTCCAAACAAATGGTCGACGACATCTCCCAATTGGTGTATCTGCATCTGCGGTTCCACGGGTACGGCGACGGGAAGTGGACCGATTCCGCAGTGCGCCGCTACGTCACCGACGCCGGGCCGCTACTGTCCCGGCTGCACAAGCTGGTACGCGCCGACTGCACGACCCGCAACCAGCGCCGGGCCGCCCGGCTGCAGGCTAGCTACCAGCGGCTGGAGGAGCGGATCGCCGAGCTGGCCGCCCAAGAGGATCTGGCGCGGGTACGCCCCGATCTGGACGGCAACCGGATCATGGAGCTGCTGGGCATACCGGCGGGGCCGCAAGTCGGTGAAGCGTGGCGCTACCTGAAAGAACTGCGGCTGGACCGCGGGCCGTTGACCGACGAGGAGGCAACCGCGGAGCTGCTGGCCTGGTGGCGGTCGCGCGGGAACCAGTAGTGGTGGGGACGCGTCGGAAACGTCGTGGACTACTGCTTAGCTGGTGACGAGGGTGGCGCGGCCATGTGGAACGGCCGGCCTGACCTCGACCTGGACGGCGATGGTCGGCTCGATGCGATTGGCCTGGACTTCGACGGTGACGGGATGCATGACGACGCGTTGGCGGATTTCGACGGTGACGGGGTAGCCGATCACGCTGTGCTCGACCTTGACGATGACGGGACCCCGGAAAGCTATTTCACTGATGACGGATCGGGGACTTGGGCGGTGGCCGTGGACCGAGGCGGGCAACTGCGCTGGTTCGGGCTCGATGGTGTCGAGCACACCGGGGGTCCACTGGTCGACTTCGACGGGCGCGGGCACATAGACGACCGCCTGGTCGATACGGACGGCGACGGGTTGGCCGACCGTGTCCTGTGCGCCGGCGAGAACGGCGCAACCGGGTATGTGGACACCGACGGTGACGGCCGGTGGAATGTCCGCCTGACCGACACCAACGGCGACGGTTTGGCCGACGGCGCCAACAACCTTTGACCGTGCAACTCCAGATCTGAAATTTCGTTTTGACTACAGCCGGCGGTTGTTCGCGTTACCGTCGTAACCAACGCGTGCACTAAAAAGCCTGGTGGGCCCCCTGTGCGGCTAGGGGGCAGTGAAGTGACAGCCGGCGACAGCTGGTTTAGCTTTGGGCAAAGCCCGCCCGGGGGAATCTAGTTAATCGAGGGAGAAACACATGGCAGGCACAACCGTTGTAACACCAGATCTGCTGCGGACTACAAAACAAAAGATTGAGTCACGATTGCAGGAGGCAGCCGCAATCGCCCAGCAGTACCTTGCTGGTCACGAGAACATCATCAGCTCTGGCTGGAAGGGCGACGCGGGGACAACTTCTCTCAATACGGCCGGTCAGGTTGAACACGACCTGCAGCAAATCATGGCCGGTGGTCAGAGGCTGGCGCACGGGCTCGGTCAGACCGCGGTGCTCATGGAGCACCACGAACACGATGCGTCCCACAGCCTTTCCAGTCTTTCCGGCCTGTTCGGTGGAACCCAATCAACCTAGGCCGAGTCGTTCTTTAACCCCAACCCAGAGCCTATTTAGAGTAAGGAACCACGGATATGACAGAGATCGTCTACAACCATGGAGCCGTCACCGGCTTCGCCGGCGAGGTCGGGTCGCAGGCAGCGCAGCTGATGGAAATTCACGAAGACGTCCGCCACCTCACCCAGTCGCTCGCCGACTTCTTCCTGGGCCACGGCGCAACAGCCTTCTTCGACGCGCAAAACCAGATGCTCAGCGGTTTGGAAGACCTGATTCAGGTCGTTAGTCAGCACTCCCAAACCATCAACAACGTCGACGCGAATGCGCTAGCCACCGACATGCAGACGCAAAGCTTCTTTACATAGGCGCTGGCCGACGTTTGGCGGGGTTTAGGACTTGGGTTTAGGACTTGGGTTTAAGACAACACGTGCTAACCACAACAGTCGACGGCCTGTGGGTCCTGCAGGTGCTCACCGGTATCGAGGGCCTAGCCCCCGAACTGGGGTTGCGGCCCCACCTGCCCAGTGTCGAACCCAAGCGGCTCGCGTTGGAACACCCGGTGACCGCCGAGCTGCGGGCCGTCGGCGTCATCGACGAGTCGGACGAAGTGGACTCAATCGTCGTCGAGTGGCTCACT
This sequence comes from Mycobacterium sp., assembly GCA_049522835.1. Lineage (GTDB taxonomy): Bacteria > Actinomycetota > Actinomycetes > Mycobacteriales > Mycobacteriaceae > Mycobacterium. Next base: position 125 of record JBEKNM010000080.1, on the reverse strand, counting down.
GTCCTCTCCCGCCGCGATATCGGCCTCCTGGTGCACTTCCGCGTACCCGGCGACGGCGAGCCGCCGCGAGCGCTGCTCGCGAGGTTCGCGCAGTGGTGGGTGGCCATGGAACGGTCCGTTGACCT
>JBEKNM010000079.1:0-11755 GCA_049522835.1 Mycobacterium sp. | reverse complement strand
GATTCCCAGCCCGCGTACCCACTCCACACCCCGTCGTCGACCAGCACGCGCGGTGGTCCGTCGAGCACCCGCCCGATGACGCGCCAACCAGCCGGGGCCGGACCGGCGAAACAGGCCACCAGGGTGTGGTCTTCGCCGCCGCCCAGTACCCACGGCCACGGGTCGGCACTCACGGCGGCGGCGGCCGCGGTCAGCGCGTCGTGGTCTGCGGCCAGCGCCGCGGTGGACAGATCGATCGTCACCCCGGACGCCTCGGCCACGTGTCGCAGGTCGGCGACCAGACCGTCGGAGACGTCGATCATGGCCTGCGCGCCCGCAGCCGCGGCCGCCGCTCCCTGGCCATAGGGCGGCTGCGGCACCACATGACGGCGCCGAAGCAGATCGAACCCGTCAATCCCGTCACGCCACAAGGCATATCCTGCGGCCGAGCGGCCCAGTTCGCCGACCACGGCAACCACCGAACCGGCTTTCGCCCCGGCCCGCAACACCGGCGCGCGGCCGTCCAGGTCGCCCAACACCGTCACAGACAACACCCACTGCGGGCAACTGACAAGATCGCCGCCGACGATGCCGGCGCCGAGAAGGTGCGCTTCGTCCCACATTCCGTCGACCAATGCGCCCACCTGCGCCGCCCGCGTATCACCGGGCGCTCCGAAGCCCACCACGAAAGCTGTGGCCCGCGCGCCCATCGCCTCGATGTCTGCGGCGTTCTGGGCGATCGCCTTGCGCCCGACATCGTGCGGTGTCGACCAGTCCAGCCGGAAGTGCCGGTCCTGCACGAGCACATCGGTCGACACCACGATGCGACCGTCACCTGCGGACACCACCGCTGCGTCATCGCCGGGCCCGAGGACGACCGCTGCGGGCTGTCGGCGCCCCCGAACCAACCGGTCGATCACCGCGAACTCACCAAGCTGCTGCAGCGTCGGGGACTCGCCCGATGCTTGGTCGAATCTCTCGTCGCGCACGCCACCTCCTTCGGCGCGTACCTGCCGCGCATGGGCTTAAACGGTCGTCCGACCGCGGTAAGTTGGTTTCTGCCCGCGCGAGCAGACCGCGCCAGTCTATGAGACGGGAGGTGGTGGCAAAGTGACAGGCGATTCTGACGGGCCGCCGCGCGCCCTGATGATTGCGGCGCTCGGGCTGGCCGTCGCTGCCATCGGCGTCATCCTGGTCATGGCGGCAACCCGCGAAGCGCCGCCGCAACCCGTTGCCCTTCCCGCCGTCGCAGCCCCGCAAGCGGCCAACGCCGCATGCCGAGCATTGGACGAGGCGCTGCCGCAGCGGCTCGGCGACTATCAGCGCGCATCCATCGCGCAACCGGCGCCGGAAAGCGCGACAGCCTGGCGCGCCAAGCCCGACAGCGAGCCGGTGGTGTTGCGCTGCGGACTCGACCGCCCACCCGACTTTGTGGTGGGCTCCCCGATCCAGGTCGTCGACCGAGTGCAGTGGTTTGAGGTGCCAGCCCAACAGCAATCCGCAAGTGATCCCGGCAGATCAACTTGGTACACGGTGGACCGGCCGGTGTACGTGGCATTGACGCTGCCATCGGGATCCGGGCCGACGCCGATTCAGCAACTCTCCGAGGTGATCGACCGCACCATCGCCGCGGTCCCCATCGACCCGACTCATCCCGGTCAACAGGCCGGTTAGCGCAAACCCACACCTCGGGCCAACGCGGTGTCCACCATGGTCGCCAGCAGGGTGGGGTAGTCGACGCCGCTCGCGGCCCACATCCGCGGGTACATCGAGATCGTGGTGAAGCCCGGCATCGTGTTGATCTCGTTGATCACCGGCCCGTCGTCGGTGAGGAAGAAATCAACCCGGGCCAGGCCCTGGCAGTCGATGGCCTTAAACGCCCGGACCGCCAATTGGCGCACCGCATCCGCGACGTCGTCGTCGACCTTGGCCGGCACGTCCAGTTCGGCTGCGTCGTCGAGGTATTTAGTCGCGAAGTCGTAGAACGAGTCCTCGCGTCCCCGCACCCCAGCTACCCGGATCTCCCCCAAAGTGCTGGCTTCCACTGTGCCGTCAGGCATTTCGAGCACACCGCACTCCAGCTCGCGACCGTGGACCGCTGCCTCGACGATGACTTTCGGATCATGCCGGCGGGCGTTCGTGACCGCGGCGGGCAGCTGGTCCCAACTCGTCACCCGGCTGACGCCGATCGACGAGCCGCCCCGCGCCGGTTTGACGAATACCGGTACACCGAGGCGCTCGCACTCTTCGGGATGCAGCGTCGGCCGCGACGGGCGCAGCACCGCATGCGCGCCGACCGGAAGTCCGTCGGCGACGAGCAGTTTCTTGGTGAATTCCTTATCCATCCCGACGGCACTGGCCAGCACACCGGCACCGACGTAAGGGACACCTGCGAGTTCGAGCAGCCCCTGGATCGTGCCGTCCTCGCCGTAGGGGCCGTGCAGCACCGGGAACACCACATCGACGGAGGCCAAGACCTCACCGGCACCGGGCGGAAGCGACACCAACTGGCCGCTTCGCTGCGGATCGGCGGACAGGGCCAGTGCCGTGCCGGATTCGGTACTCACCTGCGGAAGCTGCCGGTTGGTGATCGCCAGCGCGTCCGGGTTGCCGTCGGTGAGCACCCAGGAACCTTCCGGGGTGATGCCGACCGCGACAACTTCGAACCGCTGCGGGTCGAGATTGCGCAGGATGCTCCCGGCCGACACGCACGAGATGGCGTGTTCGTTGCTGCGCCCGCCGAACACGACGGCCACGCGCAGACGGGCGCGTGACGGCCGTGGCGTCGGGTCGCTGGCGTACACAACCTAAAGAGGCTACCGGTTGGCGACCTATCAGGACGGGTACCGGCCCCTAGCTGGGCTTTCGCGGCCTGCAGGACCGGCCCGGGCCTTACTCGGGCTTGGTGCTGCGACCCAGCAGCAGAGCCACCGCCTCGTACACCGAGAGTCCCTTATGGCAGACCCGGTGCACGGCATCGGTGAGCGGCATCTCGACGTCGTAACTGGACGCCAGCGCAAGCACCGACTCACTCGAGGTCACCCCCTCGACGACATGGCCATCCCCGCCCTGCAACGCCGCCCGCATGGTCTCGCCCCGCCCCAAGCGCTCGCCCAATGAGCGGTTGCGTGACTGCGGCGACGTGCAGGTGGCCACCAGGTCACCCACTCCTGCCAGACCGGCCAGCGTAGCGCCCTTGGCGCCCAGCGCTATCCCCAGCCGCATGATCTCCGCCAGGCCCCGGGTGATGATCGCCGCCGCGGTGTTTTCGCCGAGGCCAACCCCGGCCGCCATCCCACACGCCAGCGCGATGACGTTCTTGCACGCCCCTCCGACCTCGGTGCCGACGACATCGGAGTTGGTGTACGGGCGGAAATACCCGCTGTTCAACATGCGCTGTAAGGCGACCGCGCGGCCCGAATCGCTGCACGCGATGACGGTGGCGGCAGGCTGGCATGCGGCGATCTCACCGGCCAGGTTCGGCCCGGAAATGACCCCGACCTGTGCCGGGTCCACGCCGGTCACCGACACGATGACCTGGCTCATCCGCATCAGGGTGCCCAGCTCGATGCCCTTGGCCACACTGACCAGGGTCGCGCCATCGGCCAACGAGCCGGTCCACTGCTCGAGATTGGTCCGCATCGTCTGGGCCGGCACCCCCAGCAGCACTGTCGTCGCGCCGTCGAGCGCCTCGTGCGCATCGGCGGTGGCGCGGATGCCCGATGGCAGCAGCGTGCCCGGCAGATAGGCAGGGTTGCATCGGGTGGCATTGATCTGCTCGGCGACGTCAGATCGCCGCGCCCACAGGGTGACTTCTCCGCCTGCGTCGGCGAGCACCTTGGCCAGCGCCGTGCCCCATGCGCCGGCGCCCATCACGGCAACGGCGCCTGCTGTGCCGGCCATCTATCACTCTCCCTCTTTCGTCGAGCCTCTGTCATCGAGATTTCTACCGCCGCTGTTTGCCGACACCCTAGCCCGCGACGGCCCGGGGTTGAGCGCTGGCAGGATGACCTCATGAGCGGCAAACCGGCCGACGGTGCGGGTGACGTTGCCTTGATCATCGCCGTCAAGCGGCTAGCCGCCGCAAAGACCAGGCTGGCGCCGGTGTTCTCGGCGCGCACCCGGGAGACCGTGGTGCTGGCAATGCTGATCGACACACTGACCGCGGCGGCAAGCGTCGGATCAGTCGGCTCGATCACCGTCATCACGCCCGACGAAGCCGCAGGCGCCGCCGCGGCCAATCTCGGAGCTAACGTGCTGGCCGACCCGACGCCAGGGGGTCATGGCGACCCACTGAACAACGCCATCACCGCGGCCGAAAAAGAAGTAGCCGGGTCATTCTCCAATATAGTTGTGCTGCAAGGCGATTTGCCGGCGTTACAGACACAGGAGCTATCCGGGGCGATTGTCGCCGCGCGCCATCATCAGCGCAGCTTCGTCGCCGACCGGCTGGCAACCGGAACGGCCGCCCTTTTCGCGTTCGGCACCGCGCTCGACCCGAAGTTCGGGCCGGATTCGTCGGCGCGACATCGCCGTTCAGGTGCGATCGAACTGACGGGCGCGTGGCCTGGGCTGCGTTGCGACGTCGACACACCCGCCGACCTGGCGGCCGCCCGCCGCCTCGGGGTCGGCGCAGCGACCGCGCGGGCCATCACCCCGCACCAGTGATCGCCTCAAAGCAGCGTCAGCGAACCTGTCCAGAGGGTGAACGGCACACCAACCCGGATTCATGTCCCTAGCCCGCTAGCAGCACCAAGAGGTGATGAGCAATGATTCGATGGTGACCGAAATCGAAGCTGAGGCCCGCCCCGAAGAAACTGTATGGCAACCGGGTGACTCGGCCGTGGCGGCACCACCCGCCACGACCCCCGCCGCGATCAACAACCCGCTCCCAGACGATCGTTACCTCAACCGGGAACTGAGCTGGCTGGATTTCAACGCGCGCGTGCTGGCACTGGCCGCCGATAACTCCCTGCCGTTGCTGGAGCGAGCCAAGTTCCTGGCGATATTCGCTTCCAACCTCGACGAGTTCTACATGGTTCGGGTGGCCGGCCTGAAGCGTCGCGACGAGATGGGGCTGTCGGTCCGCTCGGCCGACGGTCTGACACCGCGCGAGCAACTTCGCCGCATCGGTGAGCAGACGCAGCAGATCGCGACACGGCACGCCCGGGTGTTCCTCGATTCGGTGCGACCAGCACTAGCCGAGGAGGGAATCTATATCGTCACGTGGGCCGATCTGGATCTGGCTGAGCGCGACCAGCTATCAACCTATTTCAACGAGCAGGTCTTCCCCGTCCTGACGCCGCTGGCCGTCGATCCCGCCCACCCGTTCCCGTTTGTCAGCGGGTTGAGTCTGAACCTGGCGGTCACGGTGAAGCAGCCCGAGGACGGCGGTCCGCACTTCGCCCGAGTCAAGGTGCCCGACAACGTCGATCGCTTCGTCGAACTCGAAAGCCGTGACGGTGCAGAAGGGACCGAAGGGCAGGCCATAATCCGCTACCTGCCGATGGAGGAGCTGATCGCCGCCTTTCTCCCGGTGCTTTTCCCGGGTATGGAAATCGTTGAGCATCACGCGTTCCGCATTACCCGCAACGCCGACTTCGAGGTCGAAGAGGACCGCGACGAGGGCCTGCTCCAAGCGCTGGAGCGCGAATTGGCGCGCCGGCGGTTCGGGTCGCCAGTGCGACTCGAGGTGGCCGACGACATGACCGAAAGCATGTTGGAGTTGCTACTGCGAGAGCTCGACGTGCATCCGGGTGACGTCATCGAAGTGCCCGGGCTTTTGGACTTGTCGTCGTTGTGGCAGATCTACGGCCTGGAACGGCCGGCACTCAAAGACCGGACATTCGTTCCGGCCACCAATCCTGCCTTCGCCGACAGGGAAACGCCTAGGAGCATTTTCGCGACGCTGCGCGAAGGCGATGTGCTGCTTCACCATCCGTATGACTCGTTCTCCACCAGCGTGCAGCGATTCATCGAGCTCGCTGCCGCCGACCCCAACGTGCTGGCGATCAAACAGACGCTGTACCGCACATCCGGTGATTCGCCGATCGTTCGGGCACTCATCGCCGCCGCCGAGGCCGGAAAGCAAGTGGTGGCAATGGTCGAGATCAAGGCACGCTTCGATGAGCAGGCCAACATCCGCTGGGCGCGCACACTGGAACAGGCGGGCGTGCACGTCGTTTACGGCTACGTCGGACTCAAGACGCACTGCAAGACCTGCCTGGTGGTGCGCCGCGAAGGTTCGACGATCCGGCGGTACTGCCATGTCGGGACCGGCAACTACAACGGGAAGACGGCGCGGCTGTACGAGGATGTCGGTCTGCTCACGGCCTCCCCTGAAATCGGGGCCGATCTGACCGACTTGTTCAATTCGCTCACCGGCTACTCGCGTAAGTTGTCCTACCGCAACCTGTTGGTGGCTCCTCATGGCATCCGCACGGGCATCATCGAACGCGTCGAGCGCGAGATTGCCACTCACCGCGAAAGCGGAGGGGGGCGGATCCGGCTCAAAATGAACGCCCTGGTCGACGAGCAGGTCATCGATGCGCTGTATCGGGCCTCGCAGGCCGGTGTGCGGGTCGAGGTGGTGGTGCGCGGCATCTGCGCGCTGCGCCCGGGCGCGGAAGGCTTCTCGGAAAACATTTTGGTCCGCTCGATTCTCGGCCGTTTCCTCGAGCACTCGCGGATCATTCATTTCCGCAACATCAACGAGTTCTGGATCGGCAGCGCCGACATGATGCACCGCAATCTCGATCGGCGAGTCGAGGTGCTGGTTCAGGTCAAGGACCCAAGGCTCACTGCACAGCTGGACGACTTGTTCGAGTCCACACTGGACCCGTCCACTCGGTGTTGGGAACTCGGGCCCGACGGACAGTGGACCGCGTCGCCTCAGGAGGGCCATAGCGTGCGCGACCACCAAGTATCGTTGATGGAGCGACACCGCAGCCCATAACAATAGTATTTTCTGGGCCACCCCCACGACCGCGAGCGAGTCCGGTCGAATTAACCTGCAGGAGTGAAGGTGCCGACCCAGAACCGGCCTACCGGGACCCGGATCGTCTACGCCGCCGGCGCGGTGTTGTGGCGACCAGCCAGTGAAAACGCGGCGCTCGAGATTTCCGTGATACACCGCCCCCGTTACAACGACTGGTCGCTACCCAAGGGCAAAGTGGACCCCGGCGAGACCGCGCCCGTGGCCGCCGTGCGTGAGGTATTCGAAGAGACAGGTCACCACTGCGCCCTTGGCAGGCGGCTCGTCGCGGTGAGTTACCCGATCGAGCAAGGCGACAAGAAGGTGTACTACTGGGCCGCGCGCAGCACCGGCGGGGAGTTCGCCCCGGGCAAAGAGGTCGATGAGCTGGTCTGGCTGCCGGTCGCCGAGGCGATGAAGAAGCTCGACTATGAACAGGATCGAAAGGTCCTGCGCCGGTTCGCTAAACAACCAGCCGACACACGGACCGTGTTGGTGGTCCGGCACGGTACCGCCGGTAGAAAATCCCGCTTCGCGGGAGATGACACCCAGCGCCCCTTGGACAAACGAGGACGAGCGCAAGCCGAGGCATTGGTCGCACAACTGCTGGCCTTCGGCGCCACGGACGTGTATGCGGCCGACCGCGTGCGCTGTCACCAGACGGTGGAACCACTCGCCGCGGAACTGGGTGTGCCGATCCAAAACGAGCCCACCTTGACCGAGGAGGCCTACGCCAAGAACCCCAAACGCGCCCGGCACCGAGTGCTCGAGATCGCCGCGCAGACGGGCACACCGGTGATCTGCTCACAGGGCAAGGTGATTCCAGACCTGATCAATTGGTGGTGCGAACGCGACGGAGTGCACGCCGACAAATCTCGCAACCGCAAGGGCAGCACGTGGGTACTGTCGCTGTCGGCCGGCCGGCTGGCAGCAGCCGACCATATCGGCGGCGCGTTGGCCGCGAACGTACGGGCCTAACGGGCAGATACCCTTCGGCGGCAGCACTGCCACCGAAGGGTATCTGCGTGTAGTACTTGGTTACTGCCTTACTTGCGACCCCGCTTGGTCGTAGCCTTCTTGGCGGGAGCCTTCTTGGCCACTGTCTTCTTAGCCGGAGCCTTGGTCGCCGCCTTACGCACTGGAGCCTTGGCAACGACCTTCTTCACCGCTTTGACGGCCTTCTTGACCGGCGACTTGGCAGCGACTTTCTTGACGGGCGCCTTCACGGCCTTGGTGGCCGGTGCCTTCTTCACAGCTTTGACGGCCTTCTTGACTGGAGCCTTGGTCGCGGCCTTCTTGACCGGGGCCTTGACGACCTTCTTGGCCGGTGCCTTTTTCGCCGCTGTCTTCTTGGCTGGGCCAGCCACGACACCACGCTTCACGGCAGGTCCTTCCGACGGGAGACGCTGTGCGCCAGAGACAACCGCTTTGAATTGAGCACCCGGGCGGAACGCCGGGACGGACGTCGGCTTCACCTTCACCGTCTCGCCGGTACGCGGATTGCGGGCCACGCGCGCTGCGCGGCGACGCTGCTCGAACACGCCGAAACCGGTAATGGTGACGCTGTCACCCTTGTGCACCGCGCGCACAATGGTGTCTACGACATTCTCGACGGCGGCGGTTGCCTGCCGACGGTCCGAGCCCAATTTCTGCGTGAGCACGTCAATGAGCTCTGCTTTGTTCATCCAATCCCTCCGAAGCTAGTGGTCCTCGATTTTGGACCGACTAATGCACACGGTAAACCCTTACCTGGCAAATTGCCAAGAGCCACGCGCAATTTCAGTACGCAGTGATCGCGATTTCGGCAATCCGGTTGCCGCCCTTGACCGGTGACACGGCCTCAAAACGGGCCCGGTTTAGTTAGATGGCCAGGGCGAAAATTCGTCCCGGCGACCCCCTTCAGGAGGTTAGTAGAGTGCGCGGTTTCCATTCCGGATAAGCCGCCTCAAAGGCCTCGATCTGGTCGAGTTTCCGCAGCGTAAGGGCTATATCGTCAAGTCCTTCGAGCAGCCGCCAGGCGGTGTATTCGTCAATCTTGAACGGCAGCACCGCCGTTCCCGCGGTGATATTTCGATCTTGAAGATTGACAGTGATTTCCAACCCCGGGCTCTGCTCGATGAGCTTCCAAAGGAGTTCCACATCGTCTTGGGCAACTTCGGCCGCCAACAACCCCGCCTTGCCCGCGTTCCCGCGGAAAATGTCACCAAATCGAGACGAGATGACCACCCGGAATCCGTAGTCCATGAGCGCCCACACCGCATGCTCACGCGACGACCCGGTGCCGAAATCGGGCCCGGCGACCAAGACTGAGCCTCGGTCAAAGGGGCTGAGGTTTAGCACGAATGCGGGATCCGACCGCCAGGTCGCGAACAAGCCGTCCTCGAAACCGGTTCGGGTGACGCGCTTCAAAAACACCGCAGGAATGATCTGATCGGTATCGACATTGGACCGCCGTAGCGGCACGCCGATACCGGTGTGGGTCTGAAAGGCTTCCATCGTCGTCCTTTTCTGGGGAATCTAAAGTCGGCTAGTTCAAGTCGGCGGGAGCGGACAGAGTGCCGCGGACCGCGGTCGCGGCGGCGACGGCAGGAGAAACCAAATGCGTGCGACCCCCTTTGCCCTGCCGCCCTTCGAAGTTGCGGTTAGACGTCGCAGCGCACCGTTCCCCTGACGCGAGCTGATCGGGATTCATGCCCAGGCACATCGAGCAGCCCGCTTGCCGCCATTCGGCGCCCGCAGTGATGAAAATCTCACTGAGCCCCTCGGCTTCGGCCTGGGCGCGCACGCGCATCGAGCCCGGAACTACCAGCATCCGGACTCCCTTGGCCACCTTACGGCCACGCAAGAGGTCGGCCACCACCCGCAGATCTTCAATACGACCATTGGTACAAGACCCGACGAACACGGTGTCTACGGCGATATCACGCATCGGCATTCCGGGTCGAAGGTCCATGTACGCCAACGCTTTCTCGGCGGACTGCCGCTCGTCGTCGTCGGCCATCATGTCGGGATCCGGCACCGCGGCGGCCAACGGCACCCCCTGGCCTGGGTTGGTTCCCCAGGTGACGAACGGGCTCAAGGAGGCCGCATCGAGAAAGACCTCGGTGTCAAAGACGGCGCCGTCGTCGGTGCGCAGCTGCTCCCAGTACTGGACGGCCGTGTCCCACTGCGCGCCCGTCGGCGCGTGCGGCCGGTCGCGCAAAAACTGGTAGGTGGTCTCGTCCGGTGCCACCATGCCCGCCCGGGCGCCGGCTTCGATGCTCATGTTGCAGACCGTCATCCGCCCCTCCATGGACAGCGATTCGATGGCGCTGCCCCGGTATTCGATGACATGACCCTGCCCGCCGGCGGTACCGATCTTGGCGATCAACGCCAGAATGATGTCCTTGGCCGTCACGCCGGCAGGCAGCTGCCCGTCGACATTGACGGCCATTGTCTTGAATGGCCGCAACGGCAACGTCTGGGTGGCGAGCACGTGCTCGACCTCTGAGGTGCCGATGCCCATCGCCAATGCGCCGAATGCGCCATGGGTAGAAGTATGGCTGTCGCCGCAGACGATCGTCATTCCCGGTTGAGTGAGGCCCAATTGCGGTCCGACGACATGCACGATGCCCTGTTCGATATCACCCATACTGTGCAGCCGAACGCCGAATTCGGCGCAGTTTCGCCGCAACGTCTCGACCTGAATGCGCGACACCGGGTCGGCGATCGGCTTGTCGATGTCGATGGTGGGCACGTTGTGATCCTCAGTGGCCAGCGTCAAGTCGGGCCGCCGCAGCGGGCGGCCGGCCACGCGCAGGCCGTCGAAAGCCTGCGGGCTGGTGACCTCATGCACCAAATGCAGATCGATATAGATCAAATCGGGCCCGGTTCCCTCACCGGATGCCACAACATGGTCTTCCCAGACCTTTTCGGCCAGTGTGCGCGGCTTGCCGGCGCTGGCTGTCTTTTCCATCTGCAATCCCATCTGCGCGAGTGTCGATTCGTATTCGCGGCTCGCCGATCGATCCGGGCTGTGATCTCATAATGCGAGACGCTAGTATCTCCTTGTGAGACAGCATAGCGGTATCGGCGTCCTCGATAAAGCCATGGGCGTGCTGCATACGGTCGCGGAATCCCCCTGCGGGTTGGCCGAATTGTGCGACCGAACCGGCTTGCCCAGGGCCACCGCGTACCGGCTGGCGGCCGCACTGGAAGTTCATCGCCTGCTGGCGCGCGACGATGAAGGCCGTTGGGGCCTTGGTCCCGCGGTCACCGAGCTCGCGTCCCGCGTCAACGATCCGCTCCTCGCCGCGAGCGCGGCGGTGCTGCCTGCGTTGCGCGAGACCACCGGCGAAAGCGTGCAGTTGTACCGCCGCGAGGGCACATCGCGGGTCTGTGTGGCCGCCCTGGAACCGTCTGCAGGCCTTCGCGATACCGTTCCGGTCGGGGCACGGTTGCCGATGACAGCGGGTTCAGGCGCCAAAGTACTACTGGCTCACAGTGACGCGGCCACCCAAAAGGCCGTGCTGCCGGCAGCGAAATTCACCGATCGGGTGCTGGCCGAAGTGCGCCGCCGCGGTTGGGCGCAAAGCGTGGCCGAGCGCGAACCGGGGGTGGCAAGCGTGTCGGCGCCGGTGCGCGACAGCCGCGGTGTCGTCATCGCCGCCATCTCGGTGTCCGGACCAATCGACCGGATGGGCCGGCGTCCTGGAGCGCGCTGGGCCGCTGACCTACTGTCCGCCGCAGAAGCACTGACTCGCCGGCTCTAGATCTGCATCGACCTGAGCGTAAGTTCAAAGCCACCAGTGCAGAGTCAACGCA
>JBEKNM010000078.1:0-11835 GCA_049522835.1 Mycobacterium sp. | reverse complement strand
CGGGTGATCAGCCCACCGCTGCACGGCAGCAACTGGGTCGCGCTGAACGGTTGCTGTGATCCGGGGTGGCCGCACCGCGACGCCATCCTTTCGGCCAACATGAAGCTCAACAACAGCCAACGCTTCGCCATCGACTGGAAGCGGACCGACGACCAGGGCAACTTCTACACCGGCGATCAAACCAAGAACGAGAGCTACGTGGACTACGGATCCCCGGTGTACGCGGTGGCTGACGGGACCGTGACCTCGACGCTGGACGACATGGACGCCAACGTGCCGGGCATCTTGCCCGCATCTGATCCTGTCCTCGCCCCGAAGCTGACGGTAGAAAACATCGACGGCAACCACGTCATCTTGGACATCGGCGACGGCGTGTACGCCATGTACGCCCACTTCATCAAGGGCTCGCTGCTGGTGAAACCCGGTGACAAGGTCAAGAAAGGCCAGCAGATCGCGCAGTTGGGCAACACCGGCAATTCCAACGCCCCGCACCTGCACTTTCAGCTCATGAATGGTCCGTCATTGCTTGACGCCGACGGCCTTCCCTACGTGTTCGACACCTTCGGATACCAAGGCCAGGTCGATCCGGCAGCGATCTGGAACGCCGACAATTACCTCAGCGGTTCGTATTTCGGTCCCGGCCGGCTCGAGACAGCGCAACCGCGGAGGAATCAACTGCCCGGTCTGTTGGCGCTGGCGAACTTCCCGAGTTAGGCCGTGCTGCAGGGCAGCCGCTTGATGCCGTGGAAGAACGAGGAGCGCAGCCGGTCGGGTGGTCCGACGACCGTCAAGTCAGGCAGGTTCGCGTACAGCTCTTCGAGCATCACTCGCAGTTCGAGACGGGCCAGCTGAGCTCCCAGACAGAAGTGCACTCCCCCGCCCCCGAATGCTGCGTGACCGGCATCCGGGCGGGTGACATCGAACTCGTCGGCCCGCTCGAACACGTCCTCGTCGCGGTTGGCCGACAGGTAATGCAACAAAACCCAGTCGCCGACGGGGATCTGTTGCCCGCGGATCTCGACGTCGCGGGTGACCGTGCGACGGAAGTGCATCACCGGGGTTGACCAGCGCAGCAGTTCCTCCACCGCGGGTTTGATCGCGTCGGGGTCACGCGCCAGCAGGGCTTGTTGTTCGGGGTGTTGGGACAGCGCCAAAATCCCGTGGCTGAGCGTATTGCGCGTGGTTTCGTTGCCGGCGACCGCCAGCAGCAGGAAGAACTCGTTGAGCTGGTCGCGGTTGAGCTTCTCACCGTCGACCTCGGCGGCCAGCAACGCCGACAAGATGTCGTCGGTGAGGCCGTGGTTGCGCCGATGCGCGACAAGTTCGCCGCAGTAGGTGAACATTTCGGCAGCGGCCTGCCCGAGGGCCTCCGGGCCCGGAGCGTAGTCGGGGTCCTCGATACCCAGGCTGCCGATGGCGTTGCTCCAGCGAAAAACCTCCATGCGGTCTTCGGCGGGAACCCCGAGCACATCGGCGATCACCTGCAGCGACATCTCCGCGGAAATGTCTGGTACAGCATCGAATTCACCCTTGGCAGCGATGTTGGCGACGATGTCGCGGGCTACCTGGCGCATATGCGGTTCAAGACGCTGCACATTGCGCACGGTGAAACCCTGGTTGATCAGCTTGCGGTAGTGCACGTGCCGCGGTGGATCGATGCCGGGCAACAGCGCCGAGGTTGGCGCCGCCTCGACCTCGACCAGGGTGTTGCCTTTGCTGCTGGTGAAAGTGTCGGTGTCGCGGCTCACCAGTCGCACGTCAGCATGCTTGGTCAACAGCCACGCTCGGGGCGACCCGGGCAACTGCACCGGGTGCACCGGCGCGTTGGCCCGCAACCGGGTCAACGCATCGAACGGGGCGCCGGTGACAAAGGTGTCCGGGTTCAGCACGGCGGCGGCATCGCGGTGGGCCACGCTGTCCTGTTTCTCGGGGACCAACGATCTCACCAGTCCCGGTTTGGAATGTTCATTGGTGCTCCTTGATCCCGGCAATGATCACGTCCAGTCCTGCGCGAAAGCGGCTGGCGGTCTGGCGTCTGCCGCGTGATTCCTCTAGCGTTACCGAGCCCAGCAGATAGGTGTACAACACCGTATGGGCCGCCGCTGCAGCGGCTTTCGCAACTCCGGCTTCAGCGATCAGCGAGCGGCTGAGCCGGTCGAGCCGACGGGCGGCTTCGCCTCCGGTGCTGGTCTGCAGTATGCCCGCGACGCCGGGAATGCCGAGGATCACTTCTCTTGCAACACAGTAGAGCTCGATGAGCCTGATGTCCCAGCGGCCAGCCTCGGGAACCGGGATTTCTGCCAGTACGGACTCGGCGAGCAAATCCAGAGCCGCTCGCTTGCCTGGGACATGGTAGTAGAGCGAAGGCACCGCGGCACCGAGTTCGGCGGCGAGCTCCCGCATCGTCACGCGCTGTACACCGAGGCGCCGCGCCACATTGCGCAACGCGGCCACCACCTCGGCCGGGTCGAGTTCGCCATAGGCGCGTCGCGCCCCAGCTGGCACTGCGACACGTTTACTCGCGGCGGCCACGAGATTCGATCCTCGTTCGAATGAATTCGAGCATCGTTAGAATCTACCTCAACGGCTGTCCTCCGGAAACCAATCAGGCTCTCGGTAAGATCGCCCAATGACAGGCCGGCTGGAGGGCAAAGTCGCGATCATCACCGGAGCGAGCAGCGGCCTGGGACCGGTGCTTGGCTCACTGTTCGTCCGAGAGGGCGCCCGGGTGCTGCTGGCCGCGCGACGCGAGGAGCTGGTTCGCGATGCCGCGCGCGCAGCGGGTGCAGGCACCATCGCGATGCGCGCCGACGTCACCGACGAGGACGACGTCAAAACCATGGTGTCGCGAGCGGTCGACGAGTTCGGCCAGGTCGACATCCTGTGCAATAACGCGGCCGCACCCGGCCAGGATCGCTGGATCTGGGAGCAGACGCTGGACAACTGGAACGCCACCATCGCCATCGACGTCACCGCGGCGATGCTGTGCACCCGCGAGGTGCTCAACCAGTCCATGCTGCAACGCCGCCGCGGGGTGATCCTGAACTTCTCCTCCACGGCCGGCTACGCCGGCGTTGCCCGCAAGTCCCACTACGTCACCGCCAAAGCGTCGCTGCGGGCGTTCACCAAGGCCGTCGCGCTGGAGGTCGGTCCCCACGGGATCCGGTGCAACTGCATCGTCCCGGGCGCCATCGACACCGAGCTGTGGCGCAACTGGGTGCAACGCACCGCCGACGAACAGGGCATCGACTTCGCAGACCAGCGCGCAAAGTCTCTCAAAGGCGTTGCTTTACAGGATATTTCCTCGCCCGAGGACGTCGCCAACCTGGCGTTGTTCCTGGCCTCCGACGAGAGCCGTACCATCACAGGGCAATCGATCCCCGTCGACGCCGGAGGATATATGCAGGGATGAGCAACCGTCCCGCACGACTATCGGTGGCCACACCCGTGGTGACCATGCTGCCCCAGACCGGCGGCGACTGGCAGAAACACGCCTCGATCGAGGATCTGGCCCGGATCGCCGAAGCCGCGGACCGGCTCGGCTACCATCACCTGACCTGTAGCGAGCACATCGCCCTGCCCGCAGCCGAGCGAGAGCGCCGCGGCACCCGCTACTGGGATCCGCTGGCCACCTTGGGCTACCTGGCCGCACGCACTCAACGAATACGGTTGGCCACCCACGTGCTGGTGCTCGCCTATCACCATCCGCTCGAGATCGCTAAGCGCTACGGCACCCTGGACACCGTCAGCAACGGCAGACTCGTCCTCGGCGTCGGTGTCGGCAGCCTCAAAGAAGAGTTCGACCTCATCGGCGCACCCTTCGATAACCGCGGACCACGCGGCGACGACGCGCTGCGTGCGCTGCGCGCCGCGCTGTCAGACCCCGAACCGACCTACCACGGTGAGTTCTATTCGTTCAGCGGGATGGTCGTCGACCCGTGCGCAGTCCAGGATCGCGTCCCGATCTGGATCGGTGGGCGCACACTGCGATCGCTGCGCCGCGCCGCAACCCTGGCCGACGGCTGGGCCCCCTTCAACGTGCGCCTGCAAGAAGTCCGAGACTGGTTGGGCCGCTTCGAGCTTCAGCCAGGATTCGAGGTCATTCTGCCGCCCCCTGTGCCGCTGGACCCGATCAACGATCCCGAACGCACCCGCGACATTCTCGGCGAGACCGCCGCGCACGGCGCCACCATCGTCAGCGCCTTTTTCAGCCACACCTCCCTGCAGCATTACCTGGACAATCTGCAGGCACTTGCCGAGCTGCATCCCCCCAGCGGTGCTGCGTGATACGAGTCAAGGCAGGCTTTTTCAGCCTCACCGCGCCGGCGCCGCCCGACGATGACGGCAGTTACCTGCGCTGGCACCTGCTGGATCACATGCCAGAGCAATACCAGCTGCCGGGCATCGTGCACGGGCTGCGCTGGATCGCCGACGGCGACTGCCTTGACCACCGCCTGGCGGCCCACGGACCACTGGGCCAGGTCGGCAACGTCGTGCACTACCTGGTCAGCGAACCCGTTCGGGAAACCTTCGACGACTTCGTCGCACTCGGCCGCGCGCTGCGGGAAAACGGTCGCTTTCCCGTGACCCGACCGTCATTGCAAGTAGCCGGCCTGCGCCTACTGCAGTGGCACGCCGCACCACACGCTTTGGTTTCCGCCGAGGTGGTGCCGTTTCGGCCGCACCGCGGAATCGTACTGATCGTCGAGGAACCCACTGACGGTCGTTGCAATGCCTGGCTGCGATGGCTGCGCGCCGAGCACTATCCAGCGCTGCTCGCCACGCCTGGCACCGCGGGCGCCTGGACTTTCGGCTCCACCACGGCCTGGAACCCCGCACCGCAGGGCTGGCGAACCGACCACCAATACATCACCGTCGTCTACCTCGACGGCGACCCTCTTGCCACCACCGAGGCCCTTGCGCCCCTCATCGAGGAGCGGTGGCGATCAGCAGTGCGACCCGTATTCGCCGGACCGCTGCGGACTATGATCAGTTGGGAAGCCTGGCCGTGACCACTGTGTTTGTCTCATCGCCAGCGAGACGAGGCCTTGCGGAAAACCGCAAGGCCTATATTCCTTGTGTCGTTCTAGCAGAGGACCTGAAATGCGGAATCCAGACGGTCGGACCATCGTTCCCGGTGGTGCCCGGCTCGTCCTAGTCATCCTTGGGGTCAGCCTGTCGGGCTGTTCCGCCGAGGGCACGCAGCCGGCGGCTGCCCCAAGTTCGAGTCCAGCTTCCTCGCACACAACCGTCATGATCGAGCAGCACGCGCACTCGATTTCCGCCGGAGTCGATTGCACCAGCTCGGCAGCGCAAACGACTGCAACGCCGGCGGAGTCGGGGGACCTGACCACCCACATCACTGCCCACGACGATTCAGCATCGGTTTCATTGGCCGTGTCGGACGAAACACCGCCCAGCGTCGATGCATTCGCGATTACGCTCAAAGTGGGAAGCATTCAGTATCAGATGCCGTACCAGCCGACCCAGTCGGCCACCCAGGTCCAAGTCACCAAGGAAGGCAAGACTTACACGGTGACCGGGTTTGGCCAAGCGGTGACGACCGGTCAAAGCGATACGCGCCAAATGACATTCGGGATTCACGTGACCTGCCCGTGAGGACCTGCCGTCGCGGACTACCCCAGGACGGCGGCCTACAGGGTGCGCCTCATCCACGACTGAAACTGTTCCAACGTGGGATGGCTCGCATCGCCGTGGCGATCTATTGGGGTGCTGAGCGGCCCTCGCTGCTACGCCTGCCCGTCATCGCCAAACACCGAGTGAGCTGGTTGTCCAACCGCGATCAGCTCTGAGATGCTGGCACCTTGGACATTTTCACAGAGTGGCAGCGCGACAGTACGGAACTTCGCTGGCGGTCGACAACCGCCGCCAACGATGGACAGGAAGTCACGATCTTCAGCCGCCGCTGCGGCACACCCGGAGCACCCGCGCTGGTGCTTGTCCACGGCTTCCCGACGTCGAGCATCGACTATTTCGCCTTGGCGCGTGAACTGAGCTCCGAGTTCGACATCTACCTGCTGGACTTTCCGGGCCACGGGTTGTCCGGCAAGCCACCGGAGCCCTACGTGTACTCGCTGTACGACGACGCGCGTCTGCTCGTCTACGCGATCACTCAGGTGTGGCAGCTGACCGAGTTCCGGATGCTCACCCATGATCGTGGCAGCAGTGTGAGCATGATCGCGGTGGGCATGCTGGGGGCCCAAGATCCGGCGGTCGCACCCGTTGACCTCATCTTGACGAACGGCAATATTTATCTTCCGCTGTCGAACCTCACCGTGTTCCAAACCGCGCTGCTCGACCCCGCAACGGGGCGAGCCACCGCAGCAGCGGCGACGCCGCAGACACTGGCGGCCGGCATGGGAATGACCACCTTCATGCCGCGGCGCACGCCCGAGGACCCGGAGATTGCGGCGATGGCGAAGTGCTTCGCCCACAACGACGGAATCCGCGTGTTGCCTGACGTGATTCAGTACCTGAAAGAGCGCGCCGCCGATGAAACCCGTTGGCTTGAAGCGCTTTCGGAGAGCGAAGTCAACACCACGGTGGTGTGGGGCGTGCACGACAACGTCGCGCCGCTGCGCGTCCCTAACTATGCCTGGCAGACGTATCTCAAGGACAAGCCCGGTCGAAACCGTTACTGGGTGGTGCCAGGCGCCGATCACTATGTCCAGTGCGACGCTCCCGAGCAGTTAGCCCAGATTGTTCGCCTCACGGCCAAAGGCGAGGACATTCCGCTGCAGACCCTCGGCAACCAACCCGACGGCGCGGTACTGGTTGATCAAAGCGCACCTGCTCGAGCGTGACGCTGCAGTCACGTTCGAGCTCGCGCGTGACTGTGCCGTCACGTTCGACGGGCACGAGCGGCGCGAACCCGGCGAATAATGTCTGCTGGCCGGTCGCCGGCGAGCACCCGGATCACAATCCAGCCCCGTCGCTGCAGTATCTCCAAACGCCGGATATCCCAGGCGTATTGCCTCTTATCGGTGCGGTGCTGGTCTCCGTCGTACTCCACCGCGACTTTGATTTCCTCCCAACCCATGTCGAGGGACGCGATTACTTCGCCGAACTCGTCTTGAACCGGAATCTGCGTCTGTGGCCGCGGTAGGCCTGCCCGTATCAGGACAAGGCGAACCCACGATTCCTTTGGCGACTGTGCACCCGCATCGACGAGATCGAGCGAGACGCGAGCACGCTCAAGTCCACGACGTCCCCGATATCGAGCCGCCAGCAGCTCCACGTCGGCCATCTTGACCTCGGTCGCACGAGCCAGTGCGTCGATCGCGGCTACTGCTGTTGTCGATGGATACCAACAAGCGAGGTCGAGGACGGTACGGGCGGGAGTCGTCACCGGCACTGCGTCGATGAGCTCGAACTCGTCATCCGCCAGCTGGTCGCCCCAGATCCGCAAGCCCGGCAGCGCGTGCCGGTTGTCATGAATGATGTCCACGGGCCCAGCTGCGTCCACCCACTTACTCCCATACATTCCTGCGGCCGAGAAGCCACCGATAACGCCGCGTCGTCGCGACCACAGCCAGGCGGCCCGGGCACGCACCGCCTGAGTCAGCTCGGTACCTTCACTGACGTAGACATCACGGAACACACGCGTGTACCTGCGGCGTAACTGGCTGTGCGAAGCGACGCCGGCCACGACAGCTTCACTGCCTATGAACGATTCCCCCATGACAGCAGCGTGCCAGCAACCACCGACCCCGAACGTGACGCTGCAGTCACGCTCGGCCTCGAGCGTGACTGTGCCGTCACGTTCGAGGGCCGGGTCCGACTAGGCCTGGCTAGCCGGTGAAGACCGGTAGCGTCGACCATCCCCGCACGCTGGACGTGTGCGCCTTGCTGGCGTTGGCGTAGTCGACTTCCCAGTCCGGCCAGCGCCGGATGACCTCCTCGAGCCCCACCCGGGTCTGCATCCGCGCCAGGGCCGAACCCAGACAGAAGTGGAGGCCGTGACCGAAGCTGAGATGACCGCCCACGCGATGGATGTCGAATCGCTCGCCATCGGGGAACTTGCGCTCGTCGCGGTTGGCGGATCCGTTGAGCAACAACATGACCGACCCCTCCGGAACCGTCGTGCCGTGGCATTCCGTATCGCGGGCGACGTAACGCGCCTGCACGGGCGAGGGCGCTTCGTAGCGCAGCACCTCTTCGATCGCCATGGGAATCAGCGAAAAGTCATCCACGATCTGGCGACGCTGATCGGGGTGTTCAGCCAGAAGTTGGCCCGTGAAACCGATCAGGCGTGTCGTCGTCTCGTTGCCCGCGCCGGCGATCGTGCTGCAGTACAGCAGCACCTCGGTCCGCGTCAGCCGCCGAGTGACCCCGTCTTCCTCGATCTCAGCGTTGAGCAGCTGCGTCATCAGATCATCGGACGGGTGGTCCGCCCGCCAATCGATGTACTCGGCAAACAGCTCATATTGCCGCTCGAATAGATCTTCAGTGGCGACCCGCAGTGTCCCGTCTTCGAGGTTGAGCGAGCCGTCGGTGCTGGCGCGGATCGTTTCCTGATTCTCTTCGGGGATGCCCAGTAGGTAGCCGATCGTGCGCGTCGGGACCCACGCACCGAGATTCTCGATGAAATCGAACCTGCCTGAGCCCATCAATGGGTCTAGCGCACGCGCACAGAACGCGCGCGTCAGTGACTCGATCGCCTCCATCCGCCGCGGCGTGAAAACCCTTGAGAGAACCCGGCGGTGCAGATCATGAAGCGGTGGATCCTCGAAAAGAATCATGCCAGGTGGAACCTCGACACCACTCTTGATGATGTCCATGGTGGTACCACGGCCGGACCGGTAGGTCTCCCAGTTGCTCAGCTCGCGGGCGACGTCCTCATACCGGCTCAGCGCGTAGAAGTCGTACTTGTCGTTGTAGTACAACGGGGACTCGTCACGCAGCCTGCGCCAGATGGGGTAAGGATCGTCATCGATGTCGAAATCGAATGGGTCGTAGTAAACCTCGGTTGTACTCGCTCCGGCCACCGTTACACCTTCCTCTCCGAGAGGGCCTCGGGCAGCACGACGTCACCCACGCGTTTGAGATACGGCCATGCGACTTCCGGCGGCAGACCACCGCACAACGGCGACAGGTTGAGCATCTGGCCGGCGCGTACCCGTGAGATTGCTTCCGAGACAGAGATAATCACGTGCGACGCCGCTGCCTCGCGCAGCTCGCCAACAGTTGCCACGTCGGTGAACCCAGCCGTGGTCGTGTTTCCGGGATTCCACGCGGCATAGGTTCGCGAGTCATGCAGCAGATGCTCGCCAAGCTCCGACCAGGCCTGCTCCACGTCATCGGCGACGAAGACCACCGACGGGCTCTCCCGGTTGGGAAGCAGCGTCGGCCCGGGCGAGTGGCCGTGCTTGCGGCAGGCAGCCTCGTAGGCCTCCTGCATACCGGCGACATTGGCGTTCGCCAGCAGCCCCAGGCCGTACCTGCCGGCGCGCCGGGCCGCTGCCACAGTCCCGCCACCCCACATCAACCCCGGCCCGCCAGGGGTCTGGGGTCGCGGTGTCACCGTGACGCGATGTCCGTCTCCAACGACTGTTTCTCCGGCGAGCAGTCGGCGCAGCAGTGCGATCTTCTCGTCGGCGAGCTGCCCACGATCACCGAGCGCCAAGCCGAAGTGCTCGAACTCCTCGGGCCGATACCCCAGGGCCAGGGTGTATGACGCCCGACCGCCGCTGAGGATGTCGAGGACCGCCATGTCCTCGGCAAGGCGTACGGGTTCGTAGAGCGGCAGAATCAGGATGAGGTTCAAGGCCAGCCGCTGCGTGCGCGCGGCAATTGCAGGTGCCAGCACCAGCGGGGACGGCAGGTACCCGTCCTCGGAACCATGGTGCTCACACAACACGGCGGCGATGCCGCCGTGACCCTCGGCCCAGGCACACATCTCGGGCACCGCCGCATACAGCGCAGCGGGGGGCGCCCCCCACGCCGGGGCCCGCATATCAAAGCGCAGCGTGAACACGGCGACTCCTAGACGACCTAATCTTTGTGTCAAGTACGCTACGTCCGGTCCGAGAGCTGCGTCAACGCTGGGTCGAACACGTGTCGCGGCACAGCGCCGGCTCCCGGGATGTGCCGAATTGCCCGCCTCCGCGCGACAACACGGCCGGTATCTACTATCGCTCCACAAACAGCCTCGACTAGTCGCTCGGAGGCGGGCAAAAGGCCGAGTGCAAAAGACGCGGTGATCAACCGGTGCGCTCATACCCGCGCACATTAACCTGATTTTTGTTCTGTACGTCGCGTCGCATCGGGTATATCGGCCGCGGCAGCCGCGGCTTAATCTGCCCGGGTGACGTTTAATCCGCTCGAGGAACTCACGCTGGGGCAACTGCGAGTCCGCACCAGCATGAAGTGGCGTGCCCACCCGGCCGATGTGCTGCCGTTGTGGGTCGCCGAGATGGATGTCAATCTCGCGCCGACAGTGGCCGACGCTCTCCGTACGGCCATCGACAATGGTGACACCGGCTATCCTTCGGGTACCGCGTTTGCCGAGGCGGTCAGTGAATTCGCTTCGCGGCGTTGGGAATGGCACGACCTACAGGTCAGCCGCACGGCGATCGTTCCGGACGTCATGCTCGGTATCGTTGAGACGCTGCGTCTGGTCACCGATCGCGGTGACGCCGTCATCGTCAATCCGCCGGTATACGCCCCGTTCTACGCTTTCGTCTCGCACGACGGCCGCCGGGTGATCGAAGCGCCGCTTGGTATCGATGGCCGAATTGACCTGGACGCGTTGGAGGAAGCGTTCGCACACGCCTGTGCGTCGAGGGCGAAGGTCGCGTACCTGTTGTGCAATCCGCACAATCCGACGGGGTCGGTGCACACCGTCGACGAACTGCGCGGAGTTGCCGAACGTGCCCGCCGGTTCGGTGTCCGGGTGGTGTCAGACGAGATTCACGCGCCGGTGATCCTGTCGGGGTCGCGATTCACCCCGTATCTGAGTGTGCCCGGTGCAGAGGACGCGTTCGCCGTGACGTCGGCATCCAAGGCATGGAACCTCTCCGGGTTGAAGGCGGCCTTGGCGATTGCCGGTCCTGAGTCGGCCGCAGACCTTCGCCGGATGCCCGAGGAGGTCAGCCACGGCCCAAGCCACCTGGGCGTGATCGCGCACGCCGAGGCGTTCAGGACCGGTTCCGACTGGCTCGATGTACTGCTGCAGGGGCTGGATGAGAACCGCACGTTACTGGGCGATCTGGTCGCTGAGCACCTTCCCGGGGTCGGTTATCTGCGACCGCAGGGCACTTACCTGGCGTGGCTGGATTGTCGGCAACTCGGACTCCAGGAGGCCCCCGTCGAGGTCGCCGACGGCCTTGCGGTGGTATCCGATCTCTCCGGGCCGGCCCGCTGGTTCCTCGACCACGCCCGCGTCGCGCTCAGTTCAGGCCATGTCTTCGGAACTGGCGGGGCCGGGCACGTGCGCCTGAATTTCGCTACCTCGCAACCGATTTTGGTCGAGGCCGTATCGCGAATGGGTCGGGCGCTCGCCGAGGTCTAGCTAAGACCGGCTCATACTGGCAGCTGGTCCTCGGCGCCGCGGCCCAGGTTGCGGAAGCCCTCAGCAGGTTTCTTGATGCCCAGCAAAAACGGCAGCGAGCTCGACTCCAACTTCAATTTCACCCATAGCCGACCGGACAAACTGCGCTCTGGCACTACCTCCGGTGCTACCTCAGTGGTGGCGAGGTCGATGTAGTGGGTCGACGTCTCTCCGAGGCCTTCGAAGTCGTGAATCAACGGCTTGGACAGCTGGCGCATCGGCTCGTCGAGGGACTGCGCAATCGCATCGGTCATCAGCACGTA
>JBEKNM010000077.1:0-11861 GCA_049522835.1 Mycobacterium sp. | reverse complement strand
CAGCCGACTCTGTTCGCCATGCATGTCGCACTGGCGGCCACGATGAAGTCGTACGGGGTGACGCCCGGCGCGGTCATCGGCCACTCGCTCGGCGAGTCCGCGGCAGCTGTTGTCGCGGGAGCGCTGTCGCTGGAAGACGGGGTGCGCGTCATCTGCCGGCGCTCGCGCCTGATGACGCGGATCGCCGGTGCCGGCGCGATGGCGTCGGTGGAACTGCCTGCCCAGCAAGTACTTTCGGAGCTCATGGCTCGCGGTGTCAACGACGCCGTGGTGGCAGTGGTGGCCTCTCCGCAATCCACGGTGATCGGCGGTGCAAAAGACACGGTCCGCGAGCTGGTGGCGGCGTGGGAACAGCGTGAGGTGATGGCCCGCGAGGTGGCCGTCGACGTGGCGTCGCACTCCCCGCAAGTCGACCCGATTCTTGACGACCTGTACGACGCTCTAGCCGAGATCAACCCATTGTCGCCCGAGATTCCGTACTACTCGGCGACCTCATTCGATCCGCGCGAGGAGCCGTACTGCGACGCCGGCTACTGGGCCGACAATCTGCGTCACGCGGTGCGTTTCTCCGCGGCGGTGCAGGCTGCGCTCGAAGACGGCTATCGGGTCTTCGGGGAGTTGTCACCACACCCGCTGCTGACCCTCGCCGTCGACCAGACCGCCCGAAGCCTCGACATGTCAGTGGCTGCTCTTGCCGCCATGCGGCGCGAACAGCCACTGCCCCACGGGCTGCGCGGCCTACTGGGAGATCTGTACGCCACCGGTGCCGCGGTTGACTTCTCCGTGCTGTACCCGAGTGGGCACCTGGTGGACGCGCCGCTGTCGACCTGGACGCACCGAAAATTGCTCTTGAGCCCCGACGGTCAAGGTTCGCGCTCAATCGGCACAAGCGTTGCGGTGCATCCGCTGATGGGACAGCATGTGCGCCTGCCGGAGGAGCCCGAGCGCCACGTTTGGCAGGCCGAGATCGGCACTGCGGCGCTGCCCTGGCTGGCCGATCACCAGGTACACGGCACGGCTACCCTTCCGGGCGCGGCCTACTGCGAGATAGCGCTGGCCGCGGCCCGCACCGTCTTCGGCGAGGCGTCCGGGGTCCGCGACGTCCGCTTCGAGCAGATGCTGCTTCTCGATGAGGAGACCGAGATCAGCCTCGTCGCAACCGCAGAGGTGCCCGGCGCCCTCGCATTCGTGGTCGAGACCAACCAGGACGGAGAGCACGCACGGCGCGCCAGCGCGGTCTTGCACGCCTTAGAAAGAGGCGGGGAAGACGAGGGAGCCGAGGACCAGGCTCCCGTGCTGGATATCGAGGGTCTGCTGGCCACACATCCGAGCCGCATAGAAGGCGCCGATCTCCGCGACGCCATGGATTTGTGCGGTATTCAGTACGGTCCCGCTTTCACCGGCTTGGGCGCTGCGCACACCGCCGAAGGAACCGGCACCACGGTGCTGGCCGAGATCGGGCTGCCCAGCGTGATCCGGACACAGCAAACCCATTACGGCGTACACCCGGCACTGCTCGATGCATGCTTCCAGTCCGTAGCTGCTCACCCCAGTGTCGCGAACGCCAGCCTTGGCGGTCTGCTGTTGCCGTTGGGTGTTCGCGAGCTGCGCGCCTACGGCCCGGTCCACACCGCCCGCTACTGCTATTCGCGGGTGACCGCGGCGACCGGCGGAGCCGTCGAGGCTGACCTCGACGTGCTGGATAAGCACGGGTCGGTCCTGCTGACCGTGCACGGACTGCAGATGGGCACCGGCTCCTCGCCGAATGGCGAGCGGATTCGCGTGATGGGTGAACGGTTGCTCGCTGTCGAATGGCAGAAACGGGAGTTGCCCGAGGTGGCTGCCGCCGAAACCGGAGCATTTCTGCTGATCAGCACCTCCGACGCTGCGGATCTGGTGGCGGCGGCGTTCACGGATGCGCTGAAGCTGCATGACGCGCAATGCACGACCCTGTCGTGGCCTCAGCTGGCCGACCATCCGGCCAGTGCCGAGCGGCTGCAGAGTCACATCGAAAAAGGTGGGTTCACCGGGGTGGTGGTGCTGACCGAGCCGAAGAACGGCAACCCGGACGACGAAAGTGCTGTCCGCGGCCGGGAGTACGTCCGCCATCTGGTGCGCATCGCCCGCGAACTGTCGGAAATCCCCGGCCAGTCGCCTCGGCTGTATGTCGTTACCAGGAACGCTCAGACGCTGCTTTCCGAAGACCGTCCCAATCTCGATCAGGGCGGATTGCGCGGCCTGCTCCGGGTAATCGGTACCGAGCACCCGCACCTGCACACCACCCACATCGACGTTGACGAGCAGACCGACGCCGAGCAGGTGGTGCGGCAGCTGCTATTGGCCGGACCGGACGAAGACGAGACCGCCTGGCGCAACGACGAGTGGTACACGGCGCGCCTGGTCCCGGCTCCGCTGCTCCCCGAAGATCGGCAAACCACCATCGCAGCCCACGAACGCGACGGAATGCGCATGCAAATCCGGATGCCAGGCGACTTGCAGACGATGGAATTCGCCGCGTTCGACCGAGTTCCACCGGGTCCCGGACAAATCGAAGTCGCGGTCACCGCGTCGAGCATCAACTTCGCCGATGTTCTGCTCACGTTCGGCCGATACCAGAGTCTGGACGGGATTCTGCCCCAGCTCGGCACCGATTTCGCCGGTGTCGTGACAGCCGTTGGAGCCGATGTCACCGACCACAAGGTAGGCGATCACGTCGGGGGTATGTCCCCCTACGGCTGCTGGGCCACGTTCGTCACCTGTGATGCGCGCCTGGCCACCACGCTGCCGCAGGGCATGACCGACGCCCAGGCCGCGGCGGTCACCACCGCGCACGCCACCGCCTGGTACGGCCTGAACGACCTGGCGCGCATCAGGACCGGCGACAAGGTGCTGATCCACTCCGGAACCGGCGGCGTCGGGCAGGCCGCGATCGCCATAGCTCGCGCGGCAGGGGCTGAAATCTACGCCACCGCCGGCAGCCCGCAGCGTCGACAGCTGTTGCGCGACATGGGCATTGAGCATGTCTACGACTCACGGAGCAGCGAATTCGCCGACCAGATCCGTCGCGACACCGACGGCTATGGCGTCGACATCGTGCTGAACTCCGTGACCGGGGCGGCACAACTCGCCGGGCTCAAACTGCTGGCGTTGGGCGGTCGATTTGTCGAGATCGGCAAGCGCGACATCTACGGTGACACCAAGCTGGGTCTCTTCCCCTTCCGTCGCAATCTGGCGTTCTGGGGCGTTGACCTGGGGTTGATGTCGGTCAGCCACCCTCAGCAGGTCAGCGAGATACTGAGCACCGTGTACCGGTTGACCGCCGAGGGTGTACTGCCGATGCCCGAGAGCACGCACTACCCACTTGCCGAGGCACCCACCGCGATTCGGGTGATGAGTGCGGCCGAGCACACCGGCAAGCTCATCCTCGATATCCCGCAGGCCGGTCGCAGCAGCGTGGTGCTGCCGCCCGAGCAGGCGCCGGTCTTCCGGGACGACGGCTCCTACATCATCACCGGCGGCCTGGGTGGCCTCGGGTTGTTCCTGGCCGAAAAGATGGCCGCGGCCGGCGCTGGCCGGATCGTGCTCACGTCGCGCTCCGAGCCCACGCTGAAGACCTTGGAGACAATCGAACTCGTTCGTTCGATCGGCTCCGACGTTGTGGTGGAGTGCGGCGACATCGCCCAGGCCGACACCGCGGAGCGGTTGGTGGCAACGGCAACCGCGACCGGACTTCCGTTGCGCGGAGTCCTGCATGCGGCTGCCGTGGTCGAGGACGCTACCTTGCTCAACATCACCGACGAGTTGATCGACAGTGACTGGGCACCCAAGGTGTACGGCGCATGGAATCTGCACCAGGCCACCGCATCTGCGGATCTGGACTGGTTCTGCTCCTTCTCCTCGGCGGCCGCCCTGCTGGGCTCCCCAGGTCAGGGCGCCTACGCTGCCGCCAACAGCTGGCTGGACACGTTCACCCACTGGCGGCGCGCGCAGGGCCTGCCGGCCACCGCGATCGCCTGGGGAGCCTGGGCCGAGATCGGCCGCGGTGCAGGCTTTGCGGAAAGCAGCGGCGCTGCGATCACTCCGGAGGAGGGCGCCTACGCGTTCGAGGCGCTGCTGCGCCACAACCGCGCCTACACGGGCTACACCCCGCTCGTCGGAACACCGTGGGTAGCTTCCTTCGCGGAGCGGAGCAAGTTCCTTGAGATGTTCAAGTCCGCCGGGGAAAAGCGTTCGGGTACAAGCAAATTGCGTTCCGAGCTGAACGAGCTGCCCCTCGACGAGTGGCCCACCCGGCTGCGGCGTCTGCTTTCCGAGCAGATCGGTCTGATTCTGCGTCGCAACATCGACGCCGACCATCCGCTTTCCGAGTATGGCCTTGACTCGCTGGGCAACCTCGAGTTGCGCACCCACATCGAGGCCGTAACCGGGGTGCGCATCACCTCCGCCGACATCACCACCGTGCGGGGTTTAGCGGATCACCTGTACGACAAGCTGGCGCCGAAAGAGGAAGCCCCGGCGTGATGGAGATCCTGACGGCAAAGTCCTGCGCTGCAGGGGCTGGAATAGAGGACGGCAACATGATCTTAGGTGGGGGCTCAGCAAAGTGGCCTGCACTGCAGGGACCGGAATAGAGGAGTCAACATGTACATCGGTGGAGGCTCCGAGCATGATCGCCTGCAAGTTGGCAACGCCTACGACTGGTATCCGGGTCCAGGCTCAGTCGTATCTTGGCAGCCAACACCTGCCTGCGCTGCGAAGGCCCAACAGGCGCCGGTAAGTTCGGTGCCCCCCAGCTCTATGCAGGAAGGCCATCTTCGTGGCTTTGTCGAGTTCCGGGACCGGGGGCTCGACTATTCACGAGCAGTCATGGGCTCCTGGGACGTGCCCGGCCATTGCGATATCCGCGCCATGACCTACGTCATCAATGCACACCTTCGGCGCCACGCAACGTACCACAGCTGGTTCGAATACCAGGATGCGAAAAACATCGTCCGTCACACGATCAATAACGCCCGCGAGATCAATTTTGTCGCGAAAGAGTATGGCGTGCTGACGCAGCACGAATGGCAGGACCTTGTATTAGCTACGCCTGATCCGCTGCAATGGGATTGCTTCAGGTTCGGCATTGTTCAGCATAAAGACCGCTTCTCCTTATATGCGGTTGTCGACCATCTCCACTGTGACCCGATGTTGATTGCCGGATTATATGTAGAGATCGTGATGAACTACAACGCCATTCTGGAAGGCAAAGCGCCCGTTACACTCCCGCCTGCGGCTAGTTATGACGATTTCTGCATGCGGGAGAGCGAACGCGTGTCGACCATGACCTTGGATTCCCCGGAGGTGCGCAAATGGATCGAATTCGCGGAAAGCAACGGCGGATCGCTTCCGGATTTCCCACTGCCACTCGGTGATCAATCGATACCCTGTGGCGGCGACGTCCACGTGGAGCGGCTGTTGAACGAAGACCAGACGGCTGAGTTCGAAGCCATATGCCAGCGGGCGGGGAGCCGGTTCAGCGGTGGTCTGTTTGCCTGCGCGGCCCTGGCTCAATATGAGTTGGCCGGCGCGGAAACGTACTACGGGCTTACTCCAGTCGATAAGCGCAGCAGTCCGGAAGATTTCATGACAGTGGGCTGGTTCACCGGTGTGGTGCCGTTCACCGTTCCTGTGGACCCGAACTCTTTCGCAGAAACTGCCCGCGCCGCTCAGGCTTCCTTCGACGCGAATATGGGCCTCGCGCATGTGCCCTACGATCGGGTGTTGGAGTTGGCCCCTTGGCTGAAGAGAGCTGGACCCCAGTTCACCATGATGAGCTATATGGATGCGGGCCTTCCTCCCCTTTCGGCTATCGTCGCTACCGCATTGGACGGGGTGAATGCGACCGCTTACACCGATGGCAGGAGTCCCGCTTACATGTACATGACGGTTTTCCGTCTGTTCGATGAGGTCACGCTGATGGTGTCCTACCCGAACAATCCGGTTGCCCGAGAGTCCGTGATCAGCTATGCGGAGGCGATGAAATCGGTGTTCAGCCGGGTAGCCGCGGGCAACTTCGCAGGGGTACCAGTTCGCGTATCCAGATAAGGCCCAGACAAAGGCCGAGTTTCGCCGATGAAATTCGTTTTGGCAGCCCACGGAACTCGCGGCGATATCGAACCCTGCGCCACGGTTGGTGTGGAGCTGCTGCGCCGAGGCCACGAAGTACGGATGGCGGTCCCGCCCAACCTGATTGGTTTCGTCGAGTCGGCCGGGCTTTCCGCGGTCGCCTACGGGCCGGACACGCGAGAGCAAATAGTCGCAGTCGCGGATTTCACTCACAACGCCTTTAAGATCCAGAATCCGATCAACTTGGTGCGTGCGGGCAAGGAGCTTTTCGTCGAGGGCTGGGCAGAGATGAGCCGGACGCTCACCTCGGTTGCGGACGGGGCCGACCTGCTGTTGACGGGCCAGACTTACCACGGGGTCGTGGCGAATGTCGCAGAGTACTACGACATTCCGTCGGCAGCGCTACATCACTTCCCGGTGCGGGTCAACGGCCAGATTGGCCTGCCGTCGATACCGTCGCCGAAGCCTGTGGTCCGCTCCACATTGAAAGCGGGCTGGTGGCTGTATTCGCACATAACCAAGGAGAACGAGGACGCGCAACGGCGTGAACTGGGCCTACCGAGGGCAGCTGCGTCCGCGGCGCAACGGATGGCGGAAAGTGGAACGCTCGAAATCCAGGCCTACGACCAGGCATTATTTCCGGGACTCGCGGCGGAATGGAACGGCCGGCGGCCCTTCGTCGGCGCGCTCACCTTGGAGTTGGCGGCGGATACCGACGATGAGGTGGCGTCGTGGATTGCCGCTGGAACACCGCCCATCTACTTCGGTTTCGGCAGCACGCCGGTCCAATCTCCCGCGGACACGGTAGCCATGATCACAGCGGCTTGCGCAGAACTAGGCGAACGGGCATTGATTTATTCGGGCGCAGACGGCGCCAACGCCGTTCCGCATTCCCACCGCGTGAAGCTGGTGGGCCAGGTCAACTACACGACGATCCTGCCCATGTGCCGAGCGACCGTTCACCATGGTGGGGCCGGCACCACCGCTGCGGGGCTGCGAGCCGGACTCCCCGCACTCGTCCTCTGGGACGTGGCCGATCAGTTCATCTGGGCGGCTCAGGTCAAACGGCTGAAGGTCGGCTCGGCCCGGCGCCTTTCGAGCATCACCCGGAAATCGCTGGTCGCGAAGCTCGGCAAAATCCTCGCGCCAGAATGTGTGGCCCGAGCGCGCGAGATCGCCCCCCAGATGACCAAACCCACCGTCGGCGTTGCCACCGCTGCTGATCTCTTGGAGCAGGCGGTACGCGCCGATCAATCTTTGGCGAAGCAGTAGACCCGGTAGCTGAACCCTCCCGCGCGGCGCAGATCCCAGTCCATGACGCCGACGCCATAACGGATCAAGGAGTTCATGAAGGCCGGCAAGCGGCGACTGATCTGCTCCTGTGTGCGCCGCGTATTTGCATCCAGCCCGCGCTTGGCCTCGCCGTCGATGTCCCTCTCTGAGACCTGCCGCAATGGCGCATCGGCCAGCGCCGCCTCCCACTCTGCGACAACAGGAGCCCGGCGGGAATCGGTGTACAAGAAATAGCCTCCCGGACGAAGTACGCGCGCCACCTCGGCCAGGAAACGCGGAAAGTGCGGATACTGGTGCGAGGCTTCGACATTGATGACCGCATCGAAGGATTGGTCAGGGAAGGGCAGGTCTTGGGCGTCGCCCTGCACAAAATCCAGACCCGACAGGTTGTGCCTTGCTCGACACTTGTCGACACTGGCCGGGTTCAGGTCCAGCCCCGTGTAGGCGGCCGGACCCAGGTTGCGCATGATGTACGAGGCTCCACCGCCGGCGCCACAACTGACTTCCAGCACCCGCTTGCCGGTCAGATCCACCTGTGCCGCCGTGACGTGGTAAAGCTGGATGCCGTAGCGATTGGGCTCGTCAGCTGCCGCCAACGGCAAGCCCATCGGCGGGTCCTCTTCGTAGCCGAAGTTGAAAAACACCACGTCATCCCCGACCTGGCGAGTGCCGAGCGGCAAGAGATACTTCGTGGTCAGCTTGCCGACGATCGGGTTGGATTGCAGGCGGTATCCCAGGGCCATGGGGAAGAGTCTCGCACGAACGTAGAAGCGGACACGCCGTATTCGCGCGGCTTCAAGGCACACTTCGTGCAGCAGGTGTGACCCGTGCGGGTCCGCGGCGCCGTTGTGGTCAGCAACACCTTGTCGCGGTCAGGTGGACAGCGCGCGGATTGGCAGCGTTAAGACCCTGACCAGCCGTTCATCGACGAAGAAACCGCAGGTCAAGCCGCCACACCGGGCCGAAGATTACATCGGGGTCACAGTTCGTGCCTGGATTGTTATTACCCCACGAGGCGGCGAGCTTGATTGTAGGGTTTATGGGTGTCAAGTCGCGATGCTCCAGGCGAGATGGCCGCACCTGGGGGGATCTTCGACCATCTCGGCGACTTTGTGGTCCGTAGGCCGCTGATAGTCATCGGGTTGTGGGTCGCGATCGCGGCCGTCCTGGCGCTGGCGCTTCCGCCGCTGATGGTACAGGCCGGCAAGCACGAGCAGAAGGCCTTGCCGGACGAGGCCCAGACGATGGTCGTCCAACATGAGATGGAGAAGGCGTTCACCCCGCCAGCAGCACCAGGAGCAGGCGGAGCAGGCGGAAAAAAGAGCCCATTAGGGGGCGGCGGCTCCCTGCTGTTGGTCGTCTTGGTGGATGAGAAGGGTCTGTCACCCGCCGACTTGGACGTCTACGGCAAGCTCGTCGAAAAGCTGCACGAAGACACGCAGGACAAGATGTCGGTGCAGGATTTCATCGCTGCCCCTCAGGCGCGTGAACTCCTGGCAAGTAAAGACGGCAAGGCAATCAACATGCCGATCAGCTTCCCTGATGCGGCCACCTCGCCCACAACGGCCGCGTCATACCACCGGGTCAAAGAGATCGCCAAACAGGTCACCACGGGAACCGCGCTTTCCGCCTACGTCAGCGGACCGGTGGCCACTCTCGTCGACGCCACCGAAATGGCCCAGCAAGACGCGGACTTCATCGCGATCGCCACCGTATTGTGCGTGCTGATCATCCTGTTCATCATCTATCGCAATGTGGTCACCATGGTGTTGCCGTTGCTCAACATCGGCGCATCCCTGGCGGCCTCGCAGGGCGTTTTGTCCCTGCTAGCCGAATTTGGCCTGCCCATAAACATGCAGACCCTCGTCCTGATGACTGCGGTTTTGATCGGAGCGGGAACGGATTACGCCGTCTTTCTGATCAGCCGCTATCACGATTATGTGAAGCACGGCCAGGATTCGGATCAAGCGGTCAAGAACGCGTTGATGTCGATCGGCAAAGTAATCGCCGCATCGGCAGCCACCGTCGCGGTCACCTTCCTCGCGATGATCTTCACCAAATTGGAAGTGTTTTCCGCAGTCGGTCCGGCAATTTCAGTCTCGATCGTGGTGGCGTTGCTGTCTGCGGTGACCCTGTTGCCCTCCCTGCTCGTTCTCGCCGGACGACGTGGCTGGATCAAGCCCCGACGCGCCCTGACCACGCGTTTCTGGCGGGTTATGGGATCACGCGTTGTGCGCAAGCCACGCATCCATCTGGTCGCCAGTCTGATGGTGCTCATCACACTGGCCAGCTGCACGACCCTGATGCAGTTCAACTACGACGATCTCAAGACAATGCCGGACGACGTCGACAGCTCCAGGGGATATGAGGCGATGAGTCGCCATTTCCCGATGAACATGATGACTCCGATGGTGCTTTTCATCCAGTCACCCCGCGACCTGCGGGCACCGTCGGCGCTTGCCGACCTCGAGCAGGTGGCCAGTCGGGTAAGCCAAGTGCCTAATATCTCGCTGATCCGGGGCTTGACCCGGCCCACCGGAGATCCGCTGGAACAAACCAAGGTGTCGTTTCAAGCCGGCGAAGTCGGCAACAAACTCGACGAAGCATCCTCGGGGATCTCGGGCCACGGAGGCGACCTGGACAAGCTGGTCAACGGTGCGAACCAGTTGGCCGACGCCCTGGCCGGGGTGAAGCAGCAAGTCAACACCGCCGTTGGCCAGCTGAGCGGAACGGTCGCGGCGCTGACGACTTTGGAGGCCTTGATGGGCGGCGATAAGACTATCGCCACCCTCGAACAGGCCGCCGCGCTGACCGGGCAGATGAAGTCACTCGGCGACAGTCTGAACTCGTCCACCACCGATGCGCAAAGCACCGCCGCGTGGGCCAGCCCGATGCTGACAGCCCTCAATTCCAGCCCGGAATGCAATACCGATCCCGGCTGTCAGCGTTCGCGCGCCGGTTTGGCGGCCCTGGTTCAGGCAGACAACGACGGAACCCTCAACTCGATCAAGGCTCTGTCTCACAGCATGCAGGCCACCCAGGGGGCGCAGACCGTCGGCCAGTCACTCACCAAAGTTCAGCAAGCATTAGAGCAGGCCGTCGCAACAATGAAGGCCATTAAAGGCCTACCGGCCACGATGAACGCATTGCAACAGGGCTCCGGTGCCCTCGCCATGGGCAGCCGAGCAATCGCCGGTGGTGTGAAAGAACTGGTCGATCAGACCAAAAAGATAGGCACTGGGCTAGGCGATGCATCCTCATTCCTGCTGGGGATGAAGCACGACGCCCAAAAGGCCGACATGGCTGGCTTCAATATTCCGCCACAGTTCATGACGAGGGACGAGTTCAAGCAAGGCGCAGCGCTTTTCATAGCGCCTGACGGGCACGCGGCACGATACTTCATCCAAAGTGCAATTAATCCGTTCTCTACCGCCGCCATGGATCAGATCAATACCATCGTCGATGCCGCAAAGGCGGCACTACCGAATACGGAACTGGCCAACGCCAGGATATCTGTAGCGGGAATTCCGAGTGGGCTTCGGGATACGCGCGACTATTACAACGGCGACATCGAATTCATCATCGGCGCGACCATACTGATCGTGTTTCTGATTCTGGTCGCTCTATTACGAGCGATCGTTGCGCCACTATATCTCATCGCTTCGGTGCTGATTTCGTACATGTCAGCCTTGGGTATCGGCGTCCTGGTGTTTCAATTAATACTCGGCAAAGACTTGCACTGGAGCCTTCCCGGACTGTCCTTCATCTTGCTGGTCGCTGTCGGCGCCGATTACAACATGCTGCTCATCTCACGGATTCGTGACGAGTCACCGCACGGCGTGCGTGTCGGCGTCATCCGCACAGTAGGTACGACCGGCGGCGTGATCACGTCGGCCGGTCTCATCTTTGCCGCTTCAATGTTCGGCCTGATGACCGCCAGCATCTACACCATGGCCGAGGCCGGTTTCATAATCGGCGTCGGGATTCTGATCGACACGTTCCTGGTGCGCACCATTACGGTGCCGGCCATGGCCGCGCTGGTCGGCCAGAAAAACTGGTGGCCCTCAAAGCTGGGCAGGAGCGACGCTCTGCCCGTCACATCGAGCAGACGGGCACAGATTCCCGACGTACTGACCCGGTTCAAAGTTATCCCTAGCCACCAATCTCACCCGGCAACCGGCGTCGCTCCCGGTACGAAATCGGACGCCGCAGCGACCACCAACGGCGAATCATCAGTCGACTATCTTTCCCACCATGCACTGCCGCTGTTCGACCTGAACGGCTCGGCACCTCGGCTGACCGACGACCTCCGAAAATCGAAGGTGGTCGCTCGCCCGAACTCCAACGGTCACGGTAAGAAACCAACTGACCGCTACCTCGGCCACGCGCTGCCACTCTTCGGACCCAGCGTTACTTCACATCGAGTGATCAAACTTGCAACCAACGGCAACGGCAACGGC
>JBEKNM010000076.1:0-11884 GCA_049522835.1 Mycobacterium sp. | reverse complement strand
TACGTCAACGTCCACATCCCGCAATGCCCGCGTCGCTGGCGATATCTGAGCCCCGCCATTCCGGCCGATCCCGACGGCGGAATCGAGTTTCACATCCGAGTGGTCCCCGGCGGCTTGGTCAGCACCGCCATCATCAACGAAACCCGGCCCGGCGACCGGTGGCGGTTGTCCAGTCCACACGGCGGCCTGCACGTCGACCGCGACGGCGGAGATGTGCTGATGGTGGCCGGTAGCACCGGCTTGGCACCGCTGCGGTCGCTGATCATGGACCTCAGCCGCTGGGCGGTGAACCCGCGGGTGCACCTGTTCTTCGGCGCACGCTACCTCTGCGAGCTCTACGACCTGCCCACCCTGTGGCAGGTTGCGTCACACAATCCGTGGCTGTCCGTCACACCGGTATCGGAGTACACCCGCGATCCGTCCTGGGCCGCCGACTATCCCGACGTCACCCCGCCACGCGGGCTGCACGTACGCCAAACCGGCCGGCTACCCGATGTGGTGACCAAGTACGGCGGCTGGGGCGACCGGCAGATCCTGATCTGCGGTGGACCGGCCATGGTCCGTGCCACCAAGGCTGCGCTGATCGCCAAAGGGGCGCCGCCGGAACGCATTCGGCACGATCCTTTGTCGAGCTGACGCATCAACTAGGCTAGCGGCGTGCACGTCGTCACCCTGCGCGACCCGTCGTCCCCCGTGGCCGCGCAATTCGTGGCCGACGCGGGCATGATCGGCACCTCGCTGACCGACTCGGGAGTAGAGCTGCTTGGCCAGCGGCGCGGGCTACCGGCCTACCTCGAATCCGGCAAAACGATGGGGATACCCATCCTGTATCCCTGGGCGAACAGGTTGGGCGGGAACACTTATACCGCTGAGAACAAGACAGTGAGGTTGACGCCGGGCGAAAACGGCGTCCGACCCGACCCCAACGGTCTGCCCATCCACGGCACACTGGCCGCCTATCCGGACTGGCGGGTGACGACCGAGTCGGCGAACGAGCTGACCGCCGAGGTGGACTTCGGCGCCAACGCTGCGTTGCTGGCCAGCTTCCCGTATCCGCATGTGCTCGCGATGACGGTGCGGCTGGCCGCGCGGACGCTGACAGTGCGCACCACGATCACGGCCACGGGCGACACCGCAGTCCCGCTGTGCTTCGGATACCACCCCTATCTGCGCCTCCCAGATGTAGCGCGCAGCGAGTGGATCATCGAGACACCGCAGCTGCGGCATCTGAGCCTCGACGAACAGGGACTGCCCACCGGCGAATCGGCACCACAGCCGGAAAAATCAGAGCCCCTGGGCGACAAGGCTTTCGACGATGCTTATGACCGGGTGAACGACGGAGCGATATTCGCGGTGTCCGGTGGCGGACGCCGCCTCGAGGTGCACTTTGACCAGGGGTATCCGGCAGCGCAGATCTTCGCGCCGGTCGCCGAGGACATAGTGTGTTTCGAGCCGATGGCCGCGCCCACTGACGCGCTGCGTCGTGGTGGCTACCGTTGTGCAGCTCCCGGCCAGCCTGCAGTCGCCCAGTTTTCGATCCGCGTTTAGCCGGACGGAATTGTCCGACCGGCGCAGATCCTGCGTCTAGAACTGTTTGCCATGCGCTGAAAACGGTGCGGCTGACCGGTACCCTTAGCCAATCGGGCAGGAGGAGCAGGTGAGCCCTGACGAGCGCGGTGCATCGATCGATGAATTGCTGGACCGCGCGGTGCGGGCCATCAACCAAGGCGACCGTGCGACCGCGACCACGTTGGCCGGGCAGGTTCTTGCGGTTGACCGCGGCAACCCAGAAGCCGAGGACC
This sequence comes from Mycobacterium sp., assembly GCA_049522835.1. Taxonomy (GTDB): domain Bacteria; phylum Actinomycetota; class Actinomycetes; order Mycobacteriales; family Mycobacteriaceae; genus Mycobacterium. Next base: position 10,082 of record JBEKNM010000076.1, on the reverse strand, counting down.
TGCTCACCGCGCCGGCTCGCTACGGTGCAATCCGCCGACTGACAATCATGTTCGCCGACCTCGTCGACCCCGTCAGCTCGAAGGCGCTGTCCACCCGTTTGGAACCGGAGACGTATCACACCTTGGTCGGCCGCTACCGGGATGAGGTGCGCCGGGCTGTCGATCGATATGAGGGCCATCTCAGCTCGATCAAGGGCGACGGATTGTTAGCCGTATTCGGGCACCCCAAGGCGCATGAGAACGACCTGCGACGTGCCGTCGCAGCGGGCTTGGATATCACCCGCGCCGTAGCGCAGCTCAGCGAGCAAGCCGAACGCAAGTTCGGGGTGACCATCGACGTGCGGGTCGGCATCCACCGCGGCCTGGTCTATCTCGACACCGACCAAGACGACGTCTACGGCTTCGCCGCCAACCTGACCGCACGTCTTTGTGGGTTGGCCGAGCCGGGCACGGTGGCGGTGTCCGATGCGGTCGCACCCCTGGTGGGTCACTTGTTTGAATTCAGCACACGTCTGCCGGCTCCGGTGCAGGGCATCGACGGCTTGATCAGCCATCACCGGGTGCTCGGTGAGCGACCGGAAGCGCCGCCGCTGCGATCGCCACCCTTGATCGGGCGCGACCATGAGCGGGGCTGGCTGCAGCAGAGCTGGCAGCGGGTGCGCGACGGGCTGCCGACCAGCCCGGGCGTCGTATTTCGGGGTGAACCGGGACTCGGTAAGACCCGGCTGGCGAACGAGGCGGCCGAATTAGTCCGGAGTTCAGGCGCGCCCGTGGTCGAGCTGTTTGGTTCCCCGCTGCATACCGACACCGGTCTGCATCCGGTGCGCAGGCTCGTGGAGCGCCGATGCGGCATCACCCGGCTCACTGACGGAAGGGAGCGTCTGCGCTTACTTCAAGCCGAACTGCGCGCCTGCGGGCTGGATCCCGCGAGCACCGTGCCTTTGCTCGCGCCGGTCATTGGCATCGATCCCGAGCACGGCTATCACCCGGCTGCGGTCGAAGGCCGAACTCTTTACGAGTTGATCGGCGCGACCGCTCAGCGATACGTGCTGGCCTGCATCGGTGATCAAGCCGGATTAGTGGTCGCAGACGATGCGCACTGGTTCGACCCGTCCACCCTGGCGCTGCTCAACTCATTGCTCACCGGCGCAAACGGGCGACTGCTGATGGTCTTGACCGGACGCGAAGGTAAATGGCTGCGAACCGATTGGCCGGTAATAATTTTCGAACTCGCGCCGCTGACCGACGAGCAGTCCGACGTGCTGATCAACACGTTGGAACCGTCGGTGACCGACACTCAGCGGGCCGCGGTACGCGACCGATGTGACGGGGTGCCGTTCTACATTGAACACGTCGTCGGCGAACTTGAAGTCGCCGGGCCCGAGTCTGGGGTACCCGAGGCGCTGTATGAGCCGCTGTTCGCCAGGCTGCTGCAACACCCCCACGCCGATGTTGTGCCGGTGGTGCAGGCGGCCGCCGTCATCGGGCGCAGCGGTGATCTCCCCTTGCTTCGCTCCGTGGCCGGCCGCCACGCCAAAGACGTCGACGGCGTCGTCACCGAACTCGTGCGGGCGCGTGTGCTCGAACGACGCGGGACCGACGGCTGGCGATTCCGCCACGAGCTGCTCCGTGAACTGGCCGCTGAACTGGCCCCGGCACCCCTGGGTCGAGACCTGCACGCGCGCGCTGCCCGCGCGCTGGCCGACACGGCGGCCGCCGTCGAACCGGACTGGCGCGTGGTCGCAAGCCACTTCGAGCAGGCACAGCAATACGACGAAGCCGTCGGGGCCTACCAGAAGGCCTCAGTGAATGCCCGGCGCCGCGGCGCTGCACAAGAAGCGCTGGCTTGCCTCACGAACGCACTCAATCAGCTCACCCGCTGCGCCGCGGGCTCCGCGCGAGATCGCAGGGAAATCGCGATCCGGCTGGAGCGCGGTTTCTTGGCAGGCACCACGCAAGGCAGCATGAGCGGTGAGGGACCTGCCGACTTCCAACGGTGCCTGACATTGGCCAGCACCGGCAACTACCAAGACGAGTTGTTCAGCGCGCTCACTGCGCTGATCAGCTACTTCCTGCCGCGGGCCGAACTGCGCCGGGCCCACGAACTGCTCGACTCGCTGTCCGCCCGGATAACCAAGGATCGGCCCTGGAGTTATCCGGCCATAGCGTCTTCGTTGGGTTCCGTCACCTGGCTGGAAGGAGACTTCACCGCCGCCCGCGGACACCTGCTGCGGGCGCTGGCCGATCGTTCCGCCGCCGATCCTCGGGTGCTGGAAACCGCCTGGTGGGTGGTCGTCGACCCGATCTCGTCGGCACACCTCTTCCTGGCACTCACGCATATGATCTGCGGGGACCTCGACCGTGCCAACGCGGAGCTGGCGGAATCAGTCGCGCGCTGCGATGACTTGGGTTTTCCACAGAACGCCCACAACAGGGCACATACGTGCTTCATGGAAATCTGGGTCCGGCTGGAGAGCGGCCAAATCTCGGAGGCCGCCAACCTGGCCGCCGAGCTTCGTACGCAAAGCGAGCAGTCCGGGCTCGACTTGTGGCGATTGGTCGGCGCCACCGAACACGCCACCGCCAAGGCGCTGGCCGTACTGGGCGCTGGAGCCGATGCTGCCACGCTGATGGCCCGGGCCGAGAAGGTAGCGCGCCTCGTGGACGGGTCGCGCCTGCTACACCTCAATAGTTATCTGACGTTTCACGATGCGATCGTCGGCCGCCTCCTGATTGCCGCAGGCCGGCCGGAGCAGGCGCGCGAGCGATTGGAGATGGCGCTGCGGCACGCGCAAGAGACGGGAATGCACTTCCACGATGCCGAGCTAATGCGGCTGCGCGCTCATACGTTCGCCGAGCGGCAATCACGCCACGGCGCCCTGGCCGGCGCGCTCGAGTTTGCCCGGCGCCAAGGGGCGACTCTGTTCGAATTACGTTGTCTCTTAGATCTTTACGACCTTTCCGGTGGCGGTGATCCGTCCGAACTGGCCGATGCTGTCCGCCGCTTTCGCGGCGACGGTCGTTGGCCGGAATTCGCACGGGCGCAAAGGATTCTCTCGTGACCCGCCTCCGGAAACAGGTCAGCGACAGATCAGAGGTAAGCCTTGTTCAGCTTCTCCGGGGTATTCGTTATCCCTTCGAGCGCCCGGATGTTGCCGGCAACGTCGCGGCTCTCACGCTTGGCGATAACGCGAACAAGGACAGGCAACGCCGTCAACCGCGCGGGCGGTTGCAGGTACCAGGCACCCAGCGCTGCCGTCCAGGCAGCCTGATTCACTCGGCTCTGCCTCGCATTGTCCGGGTGCACAGCCATGTTGATGGCGAATAACCATGCCGATCTGCGTAATTTCGTCAGCATCCGCTTGAGGACGCCGACTTCATCCGGTATCAGCCGGCGGGTCCAGCGCAGTTCCGGGGAAAGCTGCTCGACGACGTCGAGAATGCCGGGGATCTGGGAGCAGAGCAGGGCGTTGACGCGGTTGAAATCGTCGGCCAGTGTGGCCAGCGAGTTACCCGCAATCGCCAACGTGGCTAGGCCTAGATCGAACGTGATGTGTGCATTGAGTCCGGCCATCATGTGCTGCAACATGATCGCTTTATGGTTTTGGTCGCCAACGAACGAGACCTCCCAAGGAAGTGTCGGACCCTGGTACTCATCGGGGTCGAAGTACCCATTCAACGAGTTGAAGTAGCGTTGGGAAAAGACGACGCCGAGCTGATCTATACGATCCCCGTCGTCGAACACACCCTCGCTGATGGCGTCCTGGATGGCCAGGGTGATCCGCTTGTACAGGGCAGCGAAATAGCCGATGTGGCTTTCTGCTTTGATCGCCCAGTCGACGACCTGATCTATGCCGCGCACAGCATCGTCGAGGGTTCTGGGCTCTTCGAGGCGTGATGTCACGCCAGAAGGTCCCAGCTGCGGGCGAGGTGATCGGGCATGTCGAACGGCGCCCGCTGCCCACCCCGCTCCAACTTGAACAGCGAGTCCAGCATGCCGCGCCCGACTGGAGCGGCCATTCGCGACATCAGCTGGTAGCGCGGCAGGTCGTGCTCGATCCGGCCCAGGACGTGCACAAAGAACCATTTGGCGATGCGCGCGAGCGGCCCGAGATCGTCGGCGAGATCCGACTCCGGAACGCGCAACAGGTCGGCGGTCTCGTCCCCGATCAGGTGGCGAATCAACGGCGGGATCGTGTCGTCGAACCGGTGCAAAGGTGTCAGCTCGTCCAGAAGATTGACGAGCGCACCAGTGAGTTCCTGCCCTTCAGGCGACGCCTTGAACTGCCTGCGCCGGATGGTGTCGACCAGCGCGGCGGCATCGGCGACGTCGCGCACCAGCAGCTCGTCGCGTACACCGAGCAGGTGCCCGATGACGTTCCACAAATGCAGGTATGCGTCGACGTCCTTGGCGGGCACGCGCACGCCGAGGCGACGCATCGGATCGGCGACGACATAGGAGAAGGCCAGGAGTGTCCCGGCGAGGTCCTCCTGGTTGATCGGTGTGCCCCAGTCGGGATGCCACATGCCGGGCGTCTGCTCGTTGCGGGCCTTGATCAAGTGACGAACAGCGGCGTGAATCAGGCGGACGCGCTGGATGGTGCGCCGGCCCTTGCCCTCTTCGTCGAGGCCGCCATCGGGGAGCGCGTCGATCAGGAACTGGCCGGTCTCCATCACCCGCCGGCGCGCGTCGGTATCGAGCCGCGCGGTCAGGTACAGCACCTTCACACCCTTGGCTGCCGCGTACGAGGACGGGAGAGACGCGCAGAACAGGCAGACTGCGATCTGGACGCCCCAGGTCTCGAATAGCTGCTGCCCGCGCTTGATCTTGCGCTCGTCAGCCCACTCTGGCAGAGGCAGGGTCTCGACCAGATAGGCCCGGATCTCGTCGGGCAACTCCTCCGGCACCGGCCGGTCGACGCGAACCAGCGTCCGCATGATCGCACTGACCGCGTCGACGCCGCCACGCTCGAGCACGGCCGCAACCGGCGTGTCAGCCACCGGATCGCCCAGCTCTCGCATGCGATCGAGCAGGGTGTCCGTCCATCTGGAGCTTCCGTTGGCGACCGCCATGTGCGCAGCTTGTCAGACTTTGCGCGCTTCGCCAGGGCTTACGCGTCGATCAGCCACCCCGGCTGGCTCGCAACATGTCGACCAGCTCCTCGCGTGACCCGGCTCCCAAGCGCTGGTACACGCGATACACGTGCCCCTCAATGGTGCGCACCGACGTAACGAGCCGCTTGGCGATCTCCTTGTTGGATAATCCTGCGGCTACCAATTCGATGATCTCGCGCTGACGGTCGGTCAACGGTTGGCCTATGGGATTTCGCAGCGCCGGCGTGCACAGCCCGCCGCAGTCGGTGGCCAGCTGCTGCGCCAACGCCGCGGCATACAGACTGCGCTTGTGCTGCTGGTTGCGGCTGAACGCCACGGCCGCCTGGGCGGCGACGTCGGCGGCAGCGGCGCGATCGCCGAGCGCCCGGTAGTCGGCCGATGCCGCAAGCAGACCCTCCCCATCGTCGGCCACCAACGATTCCGTATGCCGCGCAACGGCATGAGCAAGGGGAAACGACAATTCATTGGCCAGTTCACGCGCGCGCGTCGCCCCCGACGTGTCGCCCCACTCAGCCGCCACTTGCACGCAGGCCAATTCATGGGTTGGCTGACAGCGCTCGTGCGCATCCTCTCCGGCAGCACGGACGACCGAGATCGCGTCGGTCAGGCACCCGCTGGCCGCCAGAGCCCAGCCGCTGGCCACCGCCAGAGCGGTCTGCATGAACAGGTAGTCGGCCGGCACACATTGCCGTGCTTCGGTGATCGCGTCGTTCGCAGCATCCGACTGACCCATCTTGGCGTGAGCTTCGGCCAACGCGAAGCAGCTCGCTGCTCGTAAACCGGTTGTGACGCTGTGCCTTTCCGCCCCGGCCAGCGCCTCATGCAGAAGTTTCACCGCGGCAGGGATCTCCCCGCGAACGAGCTCGGCGTGGCCCAGCAAGAATGCAAGGTTTGCGTAGGCAAGACCGGGAACGTCGACCACCGACTCGGATAGCTGTTTGGCCGAGCGCACGCATTCGTCGATGCGCCCGCTCAACCGGCAGGCGCGCGCATAGACGGCGCCATACCAGAACCTCATAGGCGACGCCTGCGACGACGTGATCGCGCGGTCAACGGCCTGCGCCACGAAGTCGGTGATGTCATCGAGTCGGCCGAGCGCGCCCTGCGCGATAGTCAATGCGATGGAGGCCAACATGGCGTGAAAGTCAGGCAGTGTCGGCGCATTCAGCGCTGCCCGTGCCTTTTCTGCCGCGGTTTCGCTGCGGGCCAGCACCGCGTCCAAGCATGATTCGATCGCGGCGCGCTCGGCCCGCTCCGCCGCGGATTCCTGCCTCGATGCCAGGCCGTCCAGGATGTCCCGCGCTTCGCAGGGTCGGCCGAGATTCCAGATCAGGTTGTCTGCCCGCACGGTTGCCCAGTGATGTCCGTCGGGCTCATCCAGGCCGATCCCGGCCAGGATCGCTTCGGCCTGGTCGCCGTGCCCGCGCCCAGCCAGGCTTATAGCACGCAGGCCGACGGCCTCACTGACCCCCGCATCGGCTGCGGCGGTGGCGAATCGGTCGGACAAGTCCAGGTCGAGCAGCGTCATCGAGAACCGCGCCGCCTCCAGGTATAGGTGCGGGTCGGGTGCGAGGTCTGATTCGAGGGTAAGCAGCGCCCGACGCACCGTAGCGTGCATGTCGGCGTCAGCGTCCTTGGCCAGCCGTTGTGCCAGCTTGCCGCGGATTCGCGACAGATACATCTCGCTTGCGGCGGCCCGCCGAAGCTCACCGAACAGCGGATGGGCCAGTCGGGCCATCAGCTTGGAGCCGCAGCGTTCCACCGCGACCAGGCTCATCTGCTCGGCCGCCTCGAGATCGCGGCGGTGCACCAGGTCGCAGAGCACGTCGACCGCTAGCGGCTCGTACTGCGACAACGTATCGACGACCAGCGCCACATCGGGGGCGAGCCGACTCAATTGCCGACCGACCATGTCGCCGATGCTGTCCGACACGGCGACGCGCTCGTCCCACATCCACACTCCGGCAACCTGTCGTATCGCGCCGGCGGCGATCTGGTCTTTGAGCAGTTGCCGCAGAAAGAGCGCGTTACCTCGGGTCAGTTTCCAGAACCGCTTGGCGCTGCGACTATCTACTGCGCCGCCAAGCATGGTCTCGATCATGCGGCGAGTGCCCGGAGCCGACAGCGGTTCGAGGTCCAGGCGGGCGAGCAAGTCATCTTTCCACAGCGCAGTGATCGCATCGGGCTCGTCCTCGCCCGTGCGCACCGTGACCACCAGCCGTGTCCCACGGGCCTGGGCTAGCTGGTGCACGACGTGCGCCGACAATCCGTCGAGAAGGTGGGCGTCATCGACCCCGATCAGCACACGGCCGCGACATTGCTGCGTCACAAAGAAATCGATGACATGTCGCACATTCGATATCGGATCGGACGCGGTGTCGCATATCGAAGCGATGAACGCACCTAATGGGAGCTGTCGCGCGGACTGAGTGCCCACGATCCAATACGTTCGCTCGCCTGACGCTTGGGCACGGGCGATCACCTCACGGGCGAGTCGGGTCTTGCCCACGCCCGCGGCTCCTGCGATGACGGTGCCGGAAAAATTGCCAACTCCGCTCAGCGCACGAGAAATATCGGCTAATTCGCTATCACGCCCTGTCAGCGGATCGCCGCTAATCACCGACAAACTATAACCCTGTATCGAATTAGCGGCGAGAATTCAGCTGCTATTCTCGGGCCGCTTTGGGATTATCCGGCCCGGGAGTTCGGTCCAATCCACGTTGGTTGCTGAGGCGGTTGCCCGCTACCGTCGGGGTTGCCAAACCACCAGCGCGGTGCTCTTGGGCACCACCGCGACCTCGCGGCGCTGGTTGGCCCGCAAAACCGCCAACTCCTCGGCCATTTCCTGCAGCCGCGACTGCAGTGCCTGGACCTGGTTGGTCAACTCGATGATGCGCTTGATGCCGGCGAGGTTGACCCCCTCGTGCTGGGAAAGCCGCTGCACCTGGCGCAGCAACTCGACGTCATGCTGCGAATAGCGCCGCCCACCACCGGAAGTACGGCGGGGGCTGACCAACCCGAGGCGGTCATAGGTACGCAGGGTTTGCGCGTGCATGCCGGCCAGTTCGGCGGCCACCGAGATCAAGAAGGTCCGGGATTCGTCTCTCTTAGAGTTCTTCGCCATCTAGCGATTGCCTGCCCATCCGGCGCGTGGGTTGAAACCACTGGACCGCTCCGCCTCCGCATAGGCCTCCAGTGCCTCTTGCGCGGCGCCCTCCAAGTTTGGCGGGACCGCCACCTTGACGGTGACGAGCAAATCCCCGTTGCCGCCGCTGCGCTTGGGCACACCGCGTCCGCGCACCCGCAGGATGCGCCCGTCGGCGGTGCCCTTGGGCACCCGGACACCGACCTTGCCGTCCAGCGTTGGCACCGAAAGCGTTGAGCCTAAGGCCAATTCGGTGAAGCTGACCGGCGCGGTGACGGTGAGGTCGTCGCCGTCACGGCCGAAGACCTTGTCCGGCCGCACATGCACCGTCACATACAGGTCGCCCGACGGGGCTCCGCGCAACCCGGCCTCGCCCTGCCCGGGTAACCGGATTCGCTGCCCGTCCTCGACACCGGGCGGGATCCGCACATTGATAGTGCGGGTCCGGGTCGTGACCCCGGTGCCTTTGCACTCATCGCAGGGGTGCTCGATGATCGAGCCGCTGCCCCGGCAGTCGGTGCACGGTTCGGAGAAACCGAACGCCCCCTGGTTGCGGTTGATCACGCCGGAGCCGTTACAGGTGGGACACACTTTCGGGCTGGTGCCCGGCTGGGCTCCGCTGCCGTGGCAGTTGGTGCACGGCGCTGGGCTGGTCAGCCGCAGCGGCATCGCGACGCCTTTGGCGGCCTCGACGAATTCCAGCTCGGTCTCGGTCTCCAGGTCGTTGCCGCGTCGCGGGCGGCTGGGCCGGGCGCCGGCACCGCGTCCGAACAAGCCGCCGAACAGGTCACCGATGTTGGCGCCGCCGCTTTTCCCGGCCGCATCGAACAAATCGTTGAGGTTGAACTCGGCGCCATCACCACCGACGTTGAAGCCGCCGAAGCCACCGGTGTCGAACCGGCGTCCGCCGAGACCACCGCCGGCGAACAGCCGGCGGGTTTCGTCGTATTCCTTGCGTTTCGCCGGATCCGAGAGCACGTTGTGCGCCTCCGACACCGTCTTGAATCGTTCACCGGCGGCGGGGTGGTCGGGATTCGCGTCGGGATGCAGGTCACGCGCTAACTTGCGGTAGGCGCGTTTGATCTCTTCGGGCGTGGCGTCCGGGGAGACGCCCAGCTCCTTGTAGAAGTCCTTTTCGACCCATTCACGCTGGGCCATGTCGCGTCACCCCCTCACCTTCCTTTTTTGTTGTTGTCCTTTGTTGTCTTGATTCTGAGCCTTATTCGCCTGAGGTGTCGGCGTTATCGCCGGTGTCGGCCTGCTCTCTATTGGTGGCACTGTCGGCGGCATCCGCTGCGACAGTCTCGGCAGCATCGCCGGCAACCGTGTCGACGACGCCGACCAGGGCATGGCGCAGTACGTGCTCGCCCAGTTTGTAGCCTTCCCGCATGACCGTGCCGATCACCGGTTTGGAACCCTGCCCACCGTCGCCCTCGTGCTGTACGGCTTCGTGCAACACGGGGTCGAAGTCTTCACCCTCGGCGCCGAACGCTGTCAGGCCGAGCCCGGTCAGCGCACTCATCAGCTTGTCGGCAACCGACTTCAGCGGGCCTGACTCCAGATCGCCGTGCTTGCGCGCCCGGTCGAGATCGTCGATCACGCCCAGCAATTGGCTCACCACGGCCGCCTTGGCCCGGTCCGCTGCGGCCTGCTGGTCGCGCAGTGCGCGCTTGCGGTAGTTGGCGAAGTCGGCCTGCACCCGCTTCAGATCGTCGGTGAGCTCGGCGACTTTATCGCCTGACTTCGCCTGCGAGCCTCTAGGCGCCGTCTCTCCCGGCGAATCGCCGGGAGAGACGTGCCGTACTTCACCGGTCTCGGGATC
>JBEKNM010000075.1:0-11929 GCA_049522835.1 Mycobacterium sp. | reverse complement strand
GCTCGCGGCGTTTGCCGCGTCCTACCGCTGGGGTCACCACGTCGGCCGGGTGGTGGCACACCCCGATTCCGAGCAACTGCTGCTGAGAGTGCTGGGAGTCACCTTGATGGTGGCTGCGGCGGCCGAAGCCCTGCACGCGTCGGCCGCGGTGGGCGCGTTCCTGGTAGGTCTGACCCTGACCGGTGACACCGCGGACCGGGCACGCAAGGTGCTGGGCCCGCTTCGTGATTTGTTCGCCGCGATCTTTTTCGTGGCGATCGGCCTGTCGGTTGACCCGCGCGAGTTACTTCCGATGCTCCCAGCGGCTTTGGCTCTGGCCGCGGTGACCGCGGCGACCAAGGTGGCCACCGGGATCTTCGCCGCCCGGCGTGACGGCGTGGCACGGCGCGGGCAGTTGCGCGCCGGCACAGCGCTGATCGCCAGGGGTGAGTTCTCGCTGATCATCATCGGATTGATCGGCCCGTCGATCGCCGAGGTGGCCGCGCTGGCGACGGCGTACGTCTTCATCATGGCGATCGCGGGTCCAGTGCTGGCGCGCTACACCGGCGGCCCGCTGCCGGCCAGCGCCGGCCGGGGTAATTAATCAGCCGATATGCAAGGCAACTACCTGCCATCGGGTTCCGTTGCCGGCAGGCACCTGTTCCACGCGGCAGGCGATGGCGTGGATCCGGTCCCCGCGGCTGTAGGACCCAAAAACCTCGGCAGCGGTCGCAAGGCCGCGGTGCACGACCGGTTGCAGTCCCACTCGGCGCAGCACCGCGGCGCCCGCGTGCCCGGGTGCTGTTCCGGTGGCCGAACGGCCGAGTGAGAACACGGAGTCGACCAGGCCGGGTGCCAACAGGGGCCTTAGCTGGGAAATGGAGCGGCGGCGGTCGATGACTTCCAGTACTCGGCGCAGTGCGGCGTCGGCGAAGATCGCCGCCTGGCGCATCAGTGGGGACATGACCGCCATGACTGCGGCCGGCGCGTCCTCCGGTTGCTTGTGGTCAGGCCGGCGAGGCGCGCATTTGGGGCGGCGCTGCAACGCCGCGGGGGATGATTGCCGGCGCTGAGCGGCGTTTCGCGTTGGTGGCTCGAACTCAACGACGGGCACGACGGCGAAGTCGTCACGACGGGATGGGCTCACGACAGGACTAATGGTCAACGGGAACTCTCCAACTCAATCTAAAGCCTGCTGGAGAGTTGCAGACCATGTTTTCGGTTGTCATTTCAGTTGCGGGCCATCATCGCATAACTGCGGCTCGCGCGTACCCGCACCGTGCTCGGCCCGCGCCAGGCGATTACCGTGGTCGACAACATCGGTGAACGCGACGAATTGACAAGGAGGACAGGGCCGTAATGGTGACCCGGTTGTCCCCTGCGGACGCGTCCTTCTATCGGCTGGAGAACTCCGCGACGCCGATGTATGTGGGATCGCTGTCGATCCTGCGCCGTCCGCGCGCCGGATTGAGCTACGAGACGCTCCTGGCCACCGTCGAACAGCGACTGGCGCAGATACCGCGCTATCGGCAGAAGGTCCGCGAAGTGGGGATCGGCGCGGCTAGGCCGGTGTGGATTGACGACAGCGACTTCGACATCAACTATCACGTCAGGCGGTCGGCGCTGCCATCGCCGGGCGATGACGAGCAGCTGCACGACCTGGTCGCGCGGCTGGCGGCAAGGCCGCTGGACAAGCACCGACCATTGTGGGAGATGTACCTCGTCGAAGGCCTCTCCAAAAACCGCGTCGCCTTGTACACCAAGTCTCACCAGGCGCTGATCAACGGCATGACCGCGCTGGAGATCGGCCACGTCATCGCCGATCGCAGGCAACATCCGCCGCCGTTCCCCGAAGACATCTGGATACCGGAACGCGAACCCGGTTCCACCCGGCTGTTGCTGGGTGCGCTCGCCGACTGGGTGGTGGGGCCGGGCGCGCAGTTGCAGGCCGTCGGATCCGCCGTGGCCGGGTTGGCAACGGACTATGGCGAACTGCTCGACGCCGGGCGCCGCGCCATCGATCTTGCGCGCACGGTATTGCGTGGCACTGCGCCCAGTAGCCCGCTCAACGCCACCGTTTCGCGCAACCGGCGGTTCGCGGTTGCCCGCGCAAGCCTCGAAGACTACCGAACTGTGCGAGCGCGCTATGACTGCGACATCAATGATGTGGTGCTGGCGGTAGTGGCCGGCGCATTAAGCAACTGGTTGATGTCACGCGGTGAAACGGTGTCACCGACCGCGACGGTCCGGGCGATGGCGCCGTTGTCGGTTTATGCCGAAGATCAACTCGACGCAGCTGGTCCCGGCCAGGCGATCAGCCAAGTGACGCCGTTCCTGGTCGACCTGCCGGTAGGGGAGGCCAACGCCGTGGTGCGGCTGTCGCAGATCGCGCACGCCACCGAATCCAACCCGACGGCCGCCAGCCTGGTCGACGCCAGGACCATCGTCACCCTGTCAGGTTTTGCGCCACCGACTCTGCACGCCATGGGTATCCGGGTAGCGACCAGCTTTCCCAGCTTGTCCAAGCGGGCGTTCAACCTGTTGATCACCAATGCCCCCGGAGCTCAGTCGCAGATGTACATCGCCGGTACCAAGTTACTGGAGACCTACGCCGTTCCCCCGCTGCTGCACAACCAGGCGCTGGCCATCGGTGTGACGTCCTACAACGGCATGTTGTATTTCGGAATCAATGCCGACCGCGACGCGATGAGCGATGTCGAAATGCTGCCCGGGCTGTTGAGCCAATCACTCGATGAGCTTCTGGAAGCTTCTCGCTAAGAGTTGACCCGTAATGGGTCATGCAGCGCCAATCAGCTTGGGTGCTGGTTGTTTTCGGCTGGTCCCGCGACGTCCACGCCGCGGGCGCGGTCTGTTCGGGGGTCTACCGGGTGCTGCTCGTTCAGCAGAGGTCACCGCCGGGTGGTGGCTGCCGGTCCTGGCCGATCCCTCATCGGGTGATGGTGGTGGCTGGTGCCGGTTGACTGAACCCTCCCACTCTTGCTGGGAGGCCAACCCATCGCGCAGGGCGTGGGCAAGTCGGTAGTCGACCCGCGCGGTGCGCGGATCATCGGGGTTGGCGAGTTCCACGCAGGCCGCCAATGCCGCGGAGATGATGTCGCGGACCCCGCGCAGTCCGCAGTGTGGGCAGTCATGAGTGCGCTGCTTCAACGTTTTCACCACCCGTGTCCCGCACAGGCAGTGCTGGGACATCGCGGTGGCGTGAGTGCCGGCACGATAGAACCGCGTCAACACCCAAATCGTCAGCGGCGCGCAGCGCCGCACCCTGATCACAGTCGGCCGCTGCTGGCCCGGTAACCGCAACGACGTCATCGTGGCCCGCCGCACCGTCGCCCATCTGCTCGACGGCACCCGGCCAATCCTGGGCGACGGCCGATACCGCGGCATCGACACGATCACCAGTCCACGCCCAGCAACCGACAGCCCGGATCATCCACGACGACCACTACCGCAAACACCGGCGTATCCGCGCCTGCGTCGAACACATCACCGCCAGGCTCAAAGACCGGCAAATCCTGCGGCAATGCCGACGACGCGGCCAAGCCATCAACCACAGCCTCCACATCGTCGCCGGACTCTGGAACCTCAAGACCCGTGGACAATTACGGGTCAACTCTTAGGCGCCGACGAGCTTGAGCGGTGGGTGGTCGTGTCGTCGGATGATGTTGTTGACGGCCCAGCCCGGCGGTGGTTTTCCAGCCGCGCCAAACCCTGAACAGCGCGCAGCGCCTTTCGCGAGAACGCCCGCAAGGGCGGCTCGTAGCGGACCAGGCAAGCACGCCGGCTATGTCAGCTGCCGTTGCTCCCAGGGCCACTGTCCCCGCGCGCGTGCAGCTTTTTGAGCGATCGCACCAAAGAGGCCTCGATCAACTTGTCGTTGTCCTTGGAGATGAAGTCGTGGACCCGCTTCTCAAATAGGGCCCGCATCAACGGGTTGAACACCTGATAGGTCTCGCGGAAGTAGACCCGGGTCTTGCCGTCTCCGAGATCCTCCAGCCGGGTCCAGCCGGAGGCCTTGGACCACAGCGGCTTGCCGATGGCGTCGTACCGCCACGACACCGGGCGTTGGGCCTCGGTGATCCACTCCCAGGACTGGGCCTTGCCGCCTGAGAGCAAATACTTCGGCACGGGAAAGTAGCAGTGCCGCACCAGCCCGTTGCCTTCCTCGTCGCCGGGGTGGAAGATCTCGATCTTCACGGTGTCCGTCTCGATGCCCGCCCGGGTGCTCTTCCACATCACGTCCCACACCTCTTCGGGTGTTGCGTCGACGACGAAGTCAAATCTGTGGTCCTGCACGGCCTCTCCTTCTGCTCGTGATGTCCTTGGAGCTCATGTCGGGCCTTTCGTGCCTTCCGGGGCACTGGCCAATCGGGACTTCAGCACCTTGCCTCCGGGGTTCCTCGGCAGTGCCGGAAGGTAGTGCACCTGACGGGGCACCTTGTAGTCGGCGAGCCGCTCACCGGCAAAGCCCTTGAGCTCGGCGGTCGATACGGTTGCCCCCGGTCGCAGAACGACATAGGCGGCGATGTCCTCACCCAGCACCTCGTGAGGAATGCCGACCACCGCGGCCTCGACCACGTCCGGGTGGGCCTGCAGGACCGCCTCGACGTCGTCCGCGTAGACGTTCATGCCACCCCGGACGACCATCTCCTTCTTGCGTCCGACGATGTAGAGGTAGCCGTCGGCGTCGAGATGGCCGACGTCGCCGGTGTGCAACCAGCCGCCCTCCCACATGTGCGCGGTGGCCTCGGGATTGCGGTAGTACTCGCGGTGACCGCGGGGGTTCCGAGTGATGACTTCGCCGACCTCTCCGGCAGGCAGGACCTGGCCGTCGTCGTCGACGATGCGCACCTGCACGGGCGGCGTCGGCCGCCCGACGGCACCCGGCCGCGTGCGGGCCCCCTCGGGATCCATCGAGAACGTGGCATGCCCACCTTCGGTCATGCCGTAGCTGTTCAGAACGGCGGCTCCGGGCAATCGGGCCTGCAGACGCTCCACGGTGTCCGGGGACAACGGGGCACTGCCCAGGACTAGACGCTTCAGACTCGAGAGGTCGGCCGAGTCGAAACCGGGGTGGTGGATGAGGAGCCTGGCCATGGCCGGCACCACAAAGGCGATGACCGGCCGCTCGTGCCCGACGACGTCGAGCCATCGACCGGCGTCGAATTTGGGCAGGTACAGCACCGTCATGCCCGTCTTCATCGGGTTGTAGATGAAGCCGAGGCCGGCGAAGGTGAACACCGGGGTGGCGGTCAGCCACTTCAATCCGTTCCATGACGGAAGTGCGTTGGGCAGCAAGGCGATGTTGCCGTGCCGCACGGCCACCCCTTTCGGCATGCCCGTGGTGCCGGACGTGTACATGACGTCGGCCAGATCGCTGTCGTCGATGGGTACCTGGATGGCGGCGACGTCTTCGCTCTTCAGGTCCTCGAGGTCGGCGAACCGGCCGTGCTCCGATGAGCCGACGGTGGCCACGACGGCCAACGACGCGAGAGACGCCGACAGCGGGGCGACAGCGTCCTCGAAAGCGCTGCTGCAGACGACCGCGGCGACCTCGGCGTGCTCGAGGATCGCCCGCATCTCGGGAGGGGAGAGCCGGTTGTTCATGGGCACGGACACGGCGCCGATCTTGTGGACCGCGCTATAGGTGACGATGAAGTCGAGGATCTGTTCAGCCTCGAGATCGATGGCGACCAGGTCCCCCTTCCGGACACCCTTGGCTTGCAGACCATGGGCCAACCGGTTCGACTCCCGCTCCCAGCAGCCGAACGTGATGGACGACCCGTCGCCGAGGTTGCGGTACGCCACCTCGTCCGGGTAGGCCGATGCCATCAGCCGCAGCTGGTCGGGCAGGAGGTCAACCATGGGGCCGCTTTTGCAGGAGCCGCTCGGCGGTGCCGCCGAGGAAGTCGGCCATGGGCCCTTCCTCCAGCGCAAGCGAACGGGCGGCCGACAAAGCCTTTTCCATCGGGAGGAACGGATGGTCCGAGGCGAACAGGACCCGGCCCCTGCCACGGCGCGAGCCCATGAACTTGACCATCGAAGGATGCATGTACTTGGCCAGGTAGGCCGAGTTCGAAAGGTAGAGGTTGGGCCACTTGAGCATGTACTCGATGAGCAGCTCCTCGAAGGGATGGCCCATGTGGGCGCCGATGACGACCAGATCGGGGAAGTCGATCAAGACGTCCTCCAGGAGCACTGGGTCCTGGCACCGGGACCGGACCCTCGGTCCGGGGATGCCGATATTGATCGAGACGGGGAGGCCCAGCTCTTCGCAGGTGGCGTAGACCGGGTAGTAGAGGGCGTGGTTGAGGGGGTACTGGTCGACAAGCGGCGACACCCGGACGAGATCGACGGTTCCCTCGGCGGCCCGCTGGAGGATGGCCATGCTCTGCCGTCTGGGCCGGTCGGGCCGGTCGACCGAAGTGGCCAGATAGAGCCGGCCGCGTTGTTCGGCGGCAAAGGCCAAGGTGTCGTCCTCCACCCTGGACAGCGAGGTGCTCAGCACCGCGCGGTCTACGCCGACCCGGTCCATCTCGGTCACCAGGTCGAGTGGGGTCATCCCCTCCCGGACGTCGACGCCGAAGAACCCCTCGACCGACCCGAACCCCGACTTTTCCAAAAACGCGGCCGCTGCCTCTTTGGAGAGCGAATTCACCCAGAGATCAATGACCATGTCTGCTCCTCGGATCGGGGCCATCGCGGATCGTACCGCCGCGAAGCCCGCGCGTAACCTCATTGCCGACCGATCTGTTGTTGGACAAGGCTCCGGCCGAATGCACGAGGGAAGGGCGCCGTCATGCCCATTGCGATCACTGCCGAACACCAGGACCTGGCCGACTCGGTGCAGTCCCTGGTGGGGCGGATGGTGTCGTCCGATGTGCTGCACCAAGCGTTGAAGACGCCGATCGCTACGCCACCACCGTATTGGCGGGCCGCCGCGGATCAGGGACTGCAGGGTGTCCATCTGGCGGAATCCGTTGGCGGGCAAGGGTTCGGCATCCTCGAGCTGGCCGTGGTCTTGGCTGAGTTCGGCCGCGGTGCCGTGCCGGGCCCGTTCGTCCCGTCGGCGATCGCCAGCGCTCTGATCTCGGCCCACGATCCGGACTCGAACCTGCTCGGCGACCTCGCGTCGGGCGCGGTGATTGCCGCGTACGCGCTGGAGTCGTCGCTGACGGCCAACCGGCATGGCGATGTGCTGGTGGTGCACGGCGAAGCGCGTTCGGTGCCGGCGGCTGCACAGGCGACGCTGCTCGTGTTGCCGGTGGCCACCGATGTCGGCATCGAATGGGTGGTGCTCGATGCCGGCCAGCTCGATGTCCAGCCGATCGCAAGCGTGGACCCGCTGCGGCCGGTCGCCCATCTTCGTGCAGAAGCCGTCGAGGTCGGCAAGGACCGCGTGCTGAGCAACCTGACCCCCAACGCCGCGCGGGCGATCGTGTCCACGCTGCTGTCGGCCGACGCCATCGGCGTCGCGCGCTGGGCCACTGAGACTGCTTCGGCCTACGCTAAGATCCGCGAGCAGTTCGGCCGGCCCATCGGTCAATTCCAGGCGATCAAGCACAAGTGTGCCGAGATGATGGCCCGCACCGAGCGGGCAACCGCGGCGGTGTGGGATGCCGCCCGCGCCATCGACGAAGGGATCGACAAGCCGGAATCCGCCTTGAAATCCGCCTTCGAATTCGCCGCTGCCGTGGCGGCGACGTTGGCCCCGGCCGCCGCCCAGACCTGCGTCCAGGATTGTATCCAGATACACGGAGGCATCGGCTTCACCTGGGAGCACGACACCAACATCTATTACCGCCGGGCGCTTGGCATCGCCGCCGCGTTTGGGCGCGCGGCAGACTATCGCCAGCGCGTCGTCGACACGGCCACCACCACCGGGGTGCGCAAGCTCGACATCGACCTCGACTCCGAGACCGAGAAACTGCGCGAGGAGATCCGCGCCGAAGTCACTGCCCTCAAGGCGATTCCGTCCGAGGAACGCACGACTGCGATCGTTGAGGGCGGCTGGGTAATGCCGTATCTGCCCAAGCCGTGGGGCCGTTCGGCCACCCCTGTCGAGCAGATCATCACCGCGCAGGAATTCAGCGCTCTACGGGTCCGGCGCCCAATGCTGGGCATCGCGAGTTTTCTCGTCCCTTCCATCGTCGCGTTCGGCAACGAAGACCAGAAGCAGCGCTTCCTGCCGCCGACACTGCGCGCTGAAATGATCTGGTGTCAGCTGTTTTCCGAGCCCGGCGCCGGTTCGGACCTGGCCAGCCTGTCCACCAAGGCCGTCAAGGTCGACGGCGGCTGGCGAATCACTGGCCAGAAGATCTGGACCACGCTCGCGCAGTACGCCCAGTGGGGTGCCCTGCTGGCGAGAACGGAGCCGAACGCTCCGAAGCACAATGGCATCACGTACTTCCTACTGGATATGGCCAGCGAGGGGGTTGAGGTACGGCCGTTGCGCGAGCTCACCGGCGCCGAATTCTTCAACGAAGTGTTCATCGACGACGTCTTCGTGCCGGACGGCATGGTGCTCGGCGAGGTCAATCGTGGCTGGGAGGTCAGCCGCAACACGCTCACTGCGGAGCGGGTGACCATCGGTGGCAGCGAGAACCCGAACCTGCCCAGCCTGGACCGTCTGGTTGAGTTCATGCGCGACGGTCAGTTCGACCAGATCGCGCAAAACCGCGCCGGCCAACTGATGGCCGAGGGCCACGCGGTCAAGGTTCTCAACATGCGCTCGACGCTGCTGACGCTCGCCGGTGGGGACGCGCTGCCGTCGGCCGCGATATCCAAGCTGCTCGCTATGCGCACCGCCCAGGACTACGCCGAATTCGGGTTGGCATCGTTCGGCGTCGACGGCGCCATCGGCGACACCGGGCAACCGCAAGGCCAGTGGGCTCAGTATCTTCTGGGCAGCCGCGCCACCACAATTTACGGCGGTACCTCGGAGGTGCAGCTGAATATCATCGCCGAACGCTTGTTGGGGTTGCCCCGCGACGCGTGACCCAACCGCATCAGTTCGCGGCCAGACACAACCCGCCGATTAGGTTTTGGCCCCATTTCGCATTAGTCTTGCGCGCGGTTTGTCGTCGACTCAGGAAAAGCCCTCATGCCTATTCAGACCACTCTGCGGCGTACACGATCGCTGCGCAGCGGCCATACCCAACGTGTCGCTCGTCGGATGAACTTCCCGACGGTCGGTCAGTGCTTCGACATCGAAGTCACTCGCGAGACGGACCGGTGGATGATCCGGATCCCCGAAATCGGTGGCGTCGCCCGCGCTGGCCGCCGAGCCGCGGTCGAGTTGGCGGCGCGAGAATGCATCGCCGCCAGGACGGGCATTCCCATCGGTTACGTCGCCATCTTTGTGGCAAGCGAGACCCGTTAGCGCCGTGTAGCTTTCGCTGCCCGACGCCGCCCAAACCGGACGGTTCAGATCTTCACGGTCAGCGGCCAGACATCCCAGATCTCTTCGCAGTACTCGGCGATAGCGCGGTCCGACGAGAACTTGCCGCTGCGTGCGGTATTCAGGATGGACATCTTCGTCCACGACTCCCGGTCCTGCCACGCCGCACTCACCTGGTCCTGGCAGTTCACGTAGGACGCGTAGTCGGCGAGGACCAGGAATGGGTCGTCGTAGCGCAGGTTGTCCACCAGCGGCTTGAACACCTCAGTGTCGCCGTGTGAGAACGTCCCGCCGGCAATCAGATCCAGCACCGCGCGCAGCTCGTCATTGCTGTCGATGTAATCGGCGGGGCGGTACCCGTTTGCCTTGAGGGCCACGACCTCGTCCTCCGTCAGACCGAACAGGAAGAAGTTCTCCGGCCCGACCTCTTCGCGCATCTCGACGTTGGCTCCGTCGAGCGTGCCGATGGTCAGGGCACCGTTGATCATGAACTTCATGTTCCCGGTGCCCGACGCTTCCTTGCCCGCAGTGGAGATCTGCTCGGACAAATCAGCGGCCGGGTAGATCAGCGCCGCGTTCTGCACGCTGAAGTTCGGCACGAACGCCACTTTGAGGAACCGGTTGACGTCCGGGTCGGCGTTCACGGTCTCGCCGACGGCGTTGATCAGCTTGATGATCCGCTTGGCCATGAAGTAGCCGGGCGCGGCCTTACCGCCGAAGATGAAGGCCCGCGGCGGAATCGACAGCCCGGGGTTCTGCTTGAGCCGGTGGTACAACGCGATGATGTGCAGCACGTTGAGGTGCTGGCGCTTGTACTCGTGGATGCGCTTGACCTGGATGTCGAACAACCAGTCCGGGTTCAGCTCGACGCCCGTCACCTTGTCGAGGAAGGCAGCCAGGCGCGCCTTGTTGGTGCGCTTCACGTCCCGCCACTCGTGGCGGAAGGACGCATCGTCGACGAACGGCTCCAGTCCGCGCAGCCGCTGCAAATCGGTCAACCAGCCCTCACCGATGGTGCGGTCCAGCAACTCCCGCAGCCCGGGGTTGGCCAGCGCCAGGAAGCGGCGTGGTGTGACGCCGTTTGTCTTGTTGCTGAACCGCTCCGGCCACAGCTCGTAGAAGTCTTTGAGCACACTGGCTTTCAGCAGGTCCGAGTGCAGTGCGGCGACACCGTTGATGGCGTGGCTGCCGACGGTCGCCAGGTGGGCCATCCGGACGTTCTTGCCGCCACCCTCGCCGATTAGCGACATCCGGCGGACGCGGTCCTCGTCGCCGGGGAACCGGGCGCGCACCTCGTCGAGGAACCGGCGGTTGATCTCATAGATGATCTCGAGGTGGCGGGGCAGCGACTCGGCGAACATCTCCAGCGGCCAGGTCTCCAGCGCCTCGGGCAGCAAGGTGTGGTTGGTATAGCCGAACGTCGCGACCGTGATGTCCCAGGCCTCGTCCCAGTCCAGCCGGCGCTCGTCGACCAACAACCGCATGAGCTCGGCGACCGCGATCGACGGATGTGTGTCGTTGAGCTGCAAGGCGAACCGCTGGGGGAGTTCCTTGACGCCCGCGTCGGCGAGGTCGTCCATGATGTGCAGCACGTGTTGCAGCGAGCAGGACACGAAGAAGTACTGCTGGAGCAGGCGCAGCCGCTTGCCTGCCTCCGGCTCGTCATTGGGGTACAGAACTTTGGTGACTGTCTCGGATGTGACCTCGTCCTCGACCGCCTTGTAGTAGTCACCGGTGTTGAAGGCTTCCAACGCGAACGACTTGACGGCCCGCGCGCTCCACAACGTCAGCACGTTGCAGGTGTTGACGCCGTAACCCTGGATAGGTGTGTCGTAGGCGACGCCTTTCAGCAGCCGCCCGGGCACCCAACGGACGCGGTCGTGGCCGGCCTCGTCCGTGTAGTGCTCGGCGTAGCCGCCCCACTTGACCAGGTAGTTGACGTCGGGTTTGGCGATCTCCCAAGGGTTTCCGGTGTCCAGCCAGTTGTCGGTCTGCTCGACCTGCCAGCCGTCATGGATCTCCTGGTCGAAGATGCCGAATTCGTAGCGGATGCCATAGCCGATCGCCGGACGCTCGAGGGTGGCCAGCGAGTCCAGGTAGCATGCGGCGAGCCTGCCGAGGCCACCGTTGCCCAGTCCCGGCTCTTCCTCGCAAGCCAGGACCTCGTCGAGATCCTGGCCCATCGCCGCCAGCGCCGTCCTTGCCGACTGCTCCAGCTGGAGGTTCAGCAGATTGTTGCCCAGCTGCGGACCCATCAGGAATTCGGCCGACAGGTAGCAGGTCACCTTGCGACCGAGATCGAGTGAGGTCTGTGTCGACGCCACCCGGCGGTCCTGCATGCGGTCACGCACGGCCAGCGAGAGCGCCCGGTAGTAGTGCTCGGGTCGCAGGCTCGCGGCCGGACGGCCGATCGAGTAGCGGATGTGGTCGGTGATCGCCCGCTGTAGCGCGGGTGCGCCCATCCCGGTGCGGGAGTGCTCGACCAGGTCAGCCGGTGCGGCGCTGGTCGCGGAGATTCCGTCGGAGGGCGTG
>JBEKNM010000074.1:0-11955 GCA_049522835.1 Mycobacterium sp. | reverse complement strand
GTCGTCGTCGCGGTGCTGGCCGGCGGCGCCGCCGCATTCAGCATCCTCCGGCGCTCATCGCGTGCGGAGCCGTCGCCCCGCCCACCCAGAGTCGATGTGCAACCGCTGCCCTAAGCGCGTGCCGGCCTGGCTTCGGCGGCCACTTTGAACGGTTCCCCGAGTGCTCTTATGCTGATGCGACATACCGGGAGTTGTCTTGTCAGGGGTCGGGCAAAATGGACCTGTCGATGCTGAGCACGCGGCCAGAAGTGCTGGACGATGAAGACATCGATCTGGCCGTCTATGAGCGCTGCATGTCCGAGCTCGAGGTTGTCAATCGACTCACGTTGACCCACCGTTCGACGTTGCGTTGGCTGGCGCGTGCGACAAAAACACTGCCCGTTGGCGCAACCTTTTCCGTGTTGGATGTCGCGTGCGGTCACGGCCGACGTGTTCTCTTACATCCCCGCTGGGCGACCCGATTTCATCGTTAGTTCGCAGTTCACGCATCACCTGACCGATGCAGAGGTCGTCGAGTTCCTATTCTGGGTTGAGGAAAATTCCCAGCGCGGGTGGCACATTGCCGACCCACACCGACACACCTTGGCCTATCAAGGCTTTCCGATTCTGACGCACCTGATGCGTTGGCACCCCATCGTGCGCACGGACGGCATGATCTCGATCGCACGGAGTTTTCGTCGCAAGGAGTGGCAGGCGTTCATCGACAAGGCCGCGTTGCCGGCCGAAATTTCCTGGCAAGCACCGTTCCGGTTCTGTATTAGCCGGGGCTGACATTGGACCGCTACGGCCACCTGTACGGCTCCGACGTTGAGGCTGTCGGAGTCGCTATCGACGCCCTGTTGACCCGAAATTGTGGTCAAAATGTGGTTGCGGGCGTGAGTTCGGCCGAACAGTTGAGGACTGTTTAGGCTTCTGAGCTGCTTATTTATCTTGTGGAGCCTAGGGGAATCGAACCCCTGACACCTGCCTTGCAAAGGCAGTGCTCTACCAACTGAGCTAAGGCCCCTCGTCGTAACCAGATGCGTGACCGGGTGTATCAACTACCGCCACGTGCCAAACCTCGACTCCGCGTCGTGACCGCACTACAACCGCCGCCACCACAGCGATCAATGCCAGCGGCAATGCAAGTCTCACGCAACGTCTTGGCGCACACATGGTTGTGGGCCTAGGAGGACTCGAACCTCCGACCTCTTCGTTATCAGCGAAGCGCTCTAACCGCCTGAGCTATAGGCCCGTACTCGCGCACGGCCGAGCGACGAGATTACCGCAATCGCCGCCCCACTCCCAAAAACGCGCGCCAGTTGAACATCGTACTGGGCTACGCCGCGTTGTAATCCACGCTAATCCCGGTCTGCGAGCGTCACTTCGATACCGCCGATCAGATCGGTCGCCAGGTTGTAGACGAACGCGGCGATGGTGGCCATGGCCGTAAACAGCACGATATTGACCAAGCCGATCAGAACAGCGCCACCGAAGATGGTGCCGCTGGAAACGAGTTCGCCGCTGCTGCCGCTGGTGTTGTTCAACAGGTCACCGACGTTGCTGTTGAGCTTTGCCCACACGCCCATGCCACCGAGCACCAGGTAGAGGAACGCGACCGCGATCATCCAGACGAAGAACAATGCCACCGAGAGGCACAGGGACACCTTCAACGTGCTCCATGGATCGATCCGGCGGATTTGCATGCTGGCACGAACCGGTCCCCGGGTGCGCCGGGATACCTGGAGGCGATTTTCGCGGGCTTCTGGGGCCGCTGAACGGCCTGCCGGGCTCGAAGCCTCCGAAGTGCGGCCGAGTGCGCCCTTGCGTTGCGAGCTCCACGGACTTGGTCCGGACAGGTCGGGCAACTCGCTGGCGTAGGCCTCACCAGAGGAACCTTGGGAAACTTCGCCGCGCCCCGGGGCAGCGTCGAATTCCTGCGAGGTCTTTGAATGCGCGGTTGTAGCGGCCCCCGGCGCCGCCGTTCCAGAGATAAAGCGGTTCAGCCGGGTGTCCGCGCCCGCGGGCGGGCCCGGCGAACGCACCTCGGTGGGTGGTTCCGTGTGGTGACGCGTTGTGTTGGAGGCCCGGGCGGCGCCCCGCTGCCACGGCGGTGAGTCTGGAGCATCCTGACCATGGCCGGCGGGCGGTGGCCGGTGGGCACCGGTCCGATCGACCAAACCATCCCCATTCAGGGGGTCGCCCTTTTTGGGGGCGCCCGGCTCGTTCGGTGAAGTCACACCGACTCCTTACATGTCTACCAAGGCCGCGCGGGCGGTGGCAGTCGCATTATCTCTGGTCGAGCTGAGTCTAAATCGCCCGGCTCCTTCTCAGGCCGCATCATTCACCGGGTTAGGTACCCGACTCGTCCGCCCCGTCGCTTTCGTCGCCCGTCTCTTCGGCGTTGCGCGCGATAGCCAACAGTGTGTCGCCTTCGCCGAGATTCATCAACCGAACGCCTTTGGTCTGCCGTCCTGCTTTGCGGACCTGGCGCGCTGTTGTTCGGATGACACCACCGCCGGAGGTGATCGCGTACAGCTCGCTGTCCTCGTCGACAATCAGCGCTCCGACCAGCCTGCCGCGCCGACGGTCGTACATCACGGTCAGCACGCCCTTCCCGCCGCGGCCCTGGACCGGGTACTCCTCGATCCCGGTGCGTTTGGCGTACCCCCCGGAAGTGGCCACCAGCAGGAAGGTGCCTTCGCGGACCACATTCAGCGACAGCAGCCGGTCGTCGGCGTTAAACCGCATGCCCTGGACACCGGAGGTGGCGCGGCCCATCGGCCGCAGCGCTTCGTCGGTCGCCGAGAACCTGATGGACTGGCCGTTGGCCGAGACCAGCAGCAGGTCCTCGACGGACGAGCACAGCACGGCACCGACCAGCTCATCGCTGTCCCGCAGGTTGATGGCCACGATGCCGCCGGAGCGGTTGGAGTCGAAGTCGGTCAGCTTGGACTTCTTGACCAAGCCATTCTGGGTGGCCAGCACCAGGTACGGCGCGTCCTCGTAGCCCTGGATCTGGATGACCTGCGCGATGCGTTCCTCGGGTTGGAAGGCCAGCAGGTTTGCGACGTGCTGACCGCGCGCCGTCCGCGCGGCCTCCGGCAGCTCGTAAGCCTTAGCCCGGTACACCCGGCCCTGGGTGGTGAAAAACAGGATCCAGTCGTGCGTCGAGCACACAAAGAAGTGCCGCACGATGTCGTCTTGCTTCAGCCCGGCGCCCTGCACGCCCTTCCCGCCGCGTTTTTGGCTCCGATACAGATCCGTCTTGGTGCGCTTGGCGTATCCGGTCTCGGTGATGGTGACGACGACTTCCTCGCGGGCGATCAGATCCTCGTCGCTGACGTCGCCATCTGCCGCGATGATTCGGGAACGGCGGTCGTCGCCGTGCTTCTCGACGATCTCGCCGAGCTCATCGCGCACGATCCCGCGCTGCCGCTCGGGTTTGGCCAGGATGTCTTCCAAGTCGGCGATCTCGGCCTCGATCTTGGCCAGGTCATCGACGATGCGCTGACGTTCCAGGGCCGCCAGTCGCCGCAGCTGCATGTCCAGGATGGCCTGGGCCTGGATCTCATCGATGTCGAGCAGCTCGATCAACCCGGCCCGCGCGATGTCGACGGTCTCTGAGGCCCGGATCAGCGCGATGACTTCGTCTAGCGCGTCCAGGGCCTTGACCAGGCCGCGCAGAATGTGGGCCCGTTCGTTGGCCTTGCGCAGCCGATAGGTGGTACGCCGGACGATGACATCGAGTTGGTGCTCGACGTAGTAACGGATCATCTGGTCCAGGCGCAGGGTGCGCGGTACGCCGTCGACAATCGACAGCATGTTGGCGCCGAAACTGGTCTGCAGTTGGGTGTGCTTGTACAGGTTGTTCAGCACGACCTTCGCAACAGCATCTCGCTTGAGCTCGACGACGATGCGGATGCCGACGCGGTCACTGCCCTGGTCCTCGACGTTGGCAATGCCCGTCATCCGGCCGTCGCGGACCTGCTCGGCGATCGAGGTGATGAAGTTGTCGTGGTTCACCTGGTAGGGCAGCTCGGTGATGACAATCGAGGTGCGACCGCGGGAGTCCTCCTCGATCTCCACCACTCCACGCATCCTGATGGAGCCGCGTCCTGTGGTGTAGGCGTCGTGAATCCCTTGTGACCCAACGATCAAACCGGCGGTGGGGAAGTCGGGGCCCTTGACTCGTTCGCGGCAGGCCGCCAGCGTTGCCTCTTCGTCGGCGTCGTAATTCTCCAGGCACCAGAACACCGCTTCGGCGAGTTCGCGCAGGTTGTGCGGCGGGATGTTGGTCGCCATGCCGACCGCGATGCCGCCGGAACCGTTGGCCAGCAGGTTGGGGAACCGGCTGGGCAACACCGTCGGTTCCTGCACCCGGCCGTCATAGTTGGGTATGAAATCGACTGTCTCCTCGTCGATTTCGCGCAGCATCTCCATCGCCAGCGGGGTGAGCCGCGCTTCGGTGTAGCGCATCGCGGCTGGTGGGTCGTTGCCCGGCGAGCCGAAGTTGCCCTGACCGTCGACCAGCGGATAGCGCAGCGACCACGGCTGTGCCATCCGCACCAAAGTGTCGTAAATCGACGCATCGCCATGCGGGTGGTAGTTACCCATCGTCTCGGCGACCGAGCGCGCCGACTTCGCGTGGCTGCGGTCCGGGCGGAACCCGGAGTCGTACATCGCGTAGAGAACTCTGCGGTGCACCGGTTTGAGGCCGTCGCGGACCTCCGGCAGCGCGCGGCCCACGATCACGCTCATTGCGTAATCGATGTAGCTGCGCTGCATCTCCTGCTGAATGTCAACCGGTTCGACTCGATCGACGGGTCCGTCGCCAGGTGGCAGCGTCGTGTCAGTCATCTATTCCTCGTGTGGGTCGGCGTGTCTGATTCATCAGACATCCAAGAAGCGCACGTCCTTGGCGTTGCGGGTGATAAAGCTACGGCGTGCCTCGACATCCTCGCCCATCAAGATGCTGAACAACTCGTCGGAGGCCGCGGCGTCGTCGAGGGTGATCTGGCGCAGCACCCTGACCGATGGGTCCATCGTGGTTTCCCACAACTCCTTGGCATCCATTTCACCCAGACCTTTGTAGCGCTGGATGCCGTCTTCCTTGTTGATCTTCTTGCCGGCCTTCAGCCCCGCCTCCATCAGACCGTCGCGCTCGCGATCGGAGTAGGCGAATTCCGGCTCAGTGCGCTGCCATTTCAACTTGTACAACGGCGGCTGGGCCAAGAAGACGTGCCCGTTCTCGATGAGCGGCCGCATAAACCGGAACAACAGTGTCAGCAACAGCGTGGAGATGTGCTGGCCATCGACGTCCGCGTCGGCCATCAGCACGATTTTGTGGTACCGCAGTTTGGCGAGATCGAACTCGTCGTGGATCCCGGTACCCAGCGCGGTGATGATCGCCTGCACTTCGGTGTTCTTCAATACCCGGTCGATTCTGGCCTTCTCGACGTTGATGATCTTGCCGCGCAGCGGAAGGATCGCCTGGAACATCGAATCGCGACCGCTCTTCGCCGAGCCGCCGGCTGAATCGCCTTCCACCACATAGAGTTCCGACTTTCGCGGATCGGTGGATCGGCAGTCGGCCAACTTCCCGGGAAGCCCGCCGATATCGGTAGCGCTCTTGCGGCGCACCAACTCTCGTGCCTTGCGCGCTGCGATCCGGGCCTGCGCTGAGGACACTGCCTTGTTCACGACAACTTTCGCATCCGCCGGGTTGGCTTCGAACCAGTGCGTGAGCTGTTCGTTGCAGACCTTCTGCACGAACGACTTGACCTCGGTGTTACCCAGCTTGGTCTTGGTCTGACCCTCGAACTGGGGATCGGTCACCTTGACGGAGATCACCGCCGCCAGGCCCTCACGGATATCGTCGCCGGTGAGGTTGGGGTCCTTGTCTTTCAGCAGCTTCTTGTCCTTGGCGTACTTGTTCACCACCGACGTCAGCGCGCTGCGGAAGCCCTCTTCGTGGGTACCACCTTCGTGGGTGTTGATCGTGTTCGCGAAGGTGTGCACGGACTCCGAATATCCGCCGTTCCATTGCATCGCGATCTCTACTTCGTGCCCCGTGCCCTTGCCGTCGAAGTCGATGATGCTCTGCTGAATCGGGCTCTTGGTGCGGTTGATGTGCTTGACGAAGTCCACCAAGCCGCCCGGATAGTCAAACGTCCGGTGCTTGACCTTGTGCGGGGCAGTCGATTCGGCCGCCTTTTCTTCGGCGGACTTGGGTGCCTCGGCTGTATCGCTGACAACCTCGTCGACGACCTGCTCATCACTCACCCGCTCGTCGGTCAGGTTGATCGTCAATCCCTTATTCAGGAAAGCCATTTCCTGCAGTCGGCGCGCCACCGTCTCGAAGTCGTACACGGTGGTTTCGAAGATGTCCGGATCGGCCCAGAACCGCACTGTCGATCCGGTTTTCTTCGTCGCCGCCCCTTGTTTGAGGCCGATGGGCTCCGCCTTTTCATAGGCCTGCGTCCACTCGTACCCGTCGCGCGAGATTTCAACCTCGAGTCGGCTGGACAGCGCGTTGACCACCGACACACCGACACCGTGCAAACCGCCACTGACGTTGTAGCCGCTGTTCTCGCCACCGAACTTGCCGCCTGCGTGAAGTTGCGTCATCACGACATCTACGGTCGGGACGCCGGTGGCATGCGTCGCGACCGGGATGCCGCGCCCGTTGTCGGCGACCTGGACGCTGCCGTCATTGAGCAACACCACATCGACCTTGGTCGCATAACCGGCCATCGCCTCGTCTACCGAGTTGTCCACCACCTCCCAAACAAGGTGGTGCAGACCCCGCTCACCAGTGGACCCGATGTACATGCTGGGACGTTTGCGGACGGCCTCTAGTCCTTCGAGGATCGTGATGGATGCAGCGCCGTATTCGTCTTGCGCTTTCTTCTTCTGGGCAGCCACGGTCCGAATGCTCTCCTTGGGGTTGCATGCGAGCGGTCCAGTCACCGCAGCAGTCGCATCACACCACTCTACCGTGATCGGCCGACGGCACCGATTTTCTTGGCGCGTTTCTACCTATCTGGTCGCGCCGTGCGGACGACTTCTTTATTCCCGGCGCGTCCCGACGTCGGCCGCACCGGTCCGTTTCGTCCTGGCGGCTCTGAGGGGTCTACGGCTCAGCGTCGATTCCACGCCCAAATGGGCTGTTCGCTGCCCTACCCGTAAGTGTCGCGAGGCCCCCTGCCGGCGATGTGCCGTGGCCCCTTCCGCCAGGACGGTGCCGTCGGGCCGGTAATTTTCAACGACGTCACCACACCATTGCCGACGGCCGCGGCGATCTTGGCCAGCAGTTGAGCCTGAATCATCCGCAACTGGGTCGCCCACGCCGTCGATTCGGCTGCCACGCTGAGCACCCCGTCTTTCAGTGCGGTCGGAGTCGCATGATCGGCGATCTGGCGGCCGGCCACCGAGGGCCAGTGACCGAGCACCGTGCCTTCGGCGACGTGCACAGACCAGCCCCGCTTTTTTGCCAGCTCCCGCGCCACCCTGCCCAACGGTTGCGGATCACGAACATCCGGCCCCGGACCCGACCAACTACGTCGCCGTCCCGCAACGCGGCGCGGAACAACGGGTGCAGCACGCCCGCGGCCGGCGTCCTTGCCTTGCGCACGCGCGGTTGCGCGGGCTTCCTCGAGTGTGCGCCTGACCAAGTCGATGCCCGTCAGCTCGCTTGGCTGTCCGGTGCGGTCGAGGTCGCGCCGGTCATCGGCGCCGGTCATAACTGCACCTCCGATATCCTTCCAGAGTCATCGTCGCGCAAATCGATGTGCACCAACTTCGTGTCCCAGCCCGCAGGAACATCCTCTAGCACAGCGGCGGTCACCAATACCTGTTCAGCTGCTTCCGCCACCGCAGCCAATGCTTGTCTGCGAGCCGCATCCAGTTCTGCAAACACGTCGTCGAGCAACAACACCGGTTCACCGCCGTCGGCACGCAACAACTCATAGGCGGCCAGCCGCAGCGCTACCGCGAATGACCACGATTCCCCATGACTGGCAAAGCCTTTCGCGGGTTGATCACCCAGTCGCAACTCCAGGTCGTCACGGTGCGGACCGACAAGACACATCCCACGCTCAAGTTCAGCATCGCGACGCCCCGACAACGCTGCCAACAGGGCGGCTTCCAAAAAGTCACGGTCGGTGCCGTCTGCACCTCCGGTGTCCGCACTTCCGAAACCGTCGATGCTGGCTCGGTATGCGATCGCCGCCGGCCGCGATCCGGGTGCTAACAACTGGTAGGCCTTCTCCAGCTCTGGCGCCAACTGGTTGACCAAATCAATACGCGCGGCCATCAATTCAGCGCCATGCTCGGCCAACCGGCCGTCCCACACCCCGAGAGTGTCCAGGGCGCCCCGGTCATCTCGATGTCGTGCCCCAGCCAAGGACTTCAACAGCGCTGTACGCTGCCGCAAGACCCTGTCATAATCGGCGCGCACCGCGACAATGGCCGGTCGGCGCAGGATCGCCAAGTCATCGAGATAGCGGCGCCGGTCAGCAGGATCTCCGCGGACCAGCGCCAGGTCCTCGGGGGCAAACAACACCGCCTGCAGCACCCCCACCACCTCGCGGGTGCTGCGAACCGGCGAACGATTCAATCGCGCCTTGTTCGCCCTCCCCGCTGCAATCTCCAGGTCAATAGCACATTCCCTACCTTGATTGACGACGATCGTCGAGACCACCGCGCGAGTGGCGCCCGCTCGAATCAGCGGCACGTCTGTCCCAACGCGATGCGAACCCAAAGTGGTCGAATACCACAGCGCCTCAATCAAATTCGTCTTCCCATATCCGTTGGGACCGACGAACACCGTGCGGCCCGGTTCCAATTCAAGGTCGGCGTGAGCCCAGGACCGGAAATCACGCAAGCCCAAATGCCGGACGTACACCTACCCGGGCAACCGAACTGGCATCAACAGGTAGACATAGTCCGTTGGCGGAGCAGCAAAGGGGCCGCTACCTGTCGGCTGGCCATCATCCCCGGAGGCCGGACGCAGCAACGCGGGTTTACCCGGAGTCGTGAAACCGAACGACACCCGCTCCGAATGCACCGAGCCAAGTCCGTCGGTCAGGTACGTCGGGTTAAACGCGATGGTCAACGGTTCGCCGACGAAGTCGACGGCAAGATCCTCTTCGGCTCGGCCCACATCGTCGGCTCCAGCGGAGAGCCGCAGCATGCCATCGCCGAACTCCATGCGCACCTGTGCACCCCGGTCCGCCACCAACGCAACCAACTTGATGGCTTCGGTCAACTCGGCCACGTTGATGGTGGCCACTGCGGTGTGTTCAGCCGGCAACAACTGCCGGAACTTCGGGAACTCCGCATCCAGAAGTCGAGTCGTGCTGCGCTTGCCATTCCCGCTGATACCGAGCAGCCCGTCTTTTCCAACCCCTGTGCCGGCGCCCAAGGACAGCCGAACTTCAGAACCGTCGGTGCCGGCTTTGGCGGCTTCGGCCAATGTCTTCGCGGGTACCAGCACCGCAGCTTCGATGTCCGGCGACAATGCCGACCAAGTCAGCTCGCGAACCGCTAGCCGGAACCTGTCAGTCGCGGCCAAAACTACCGTCTCACCGGAGATCTCGACCCTGATCCCGGTCAGCATCGGCAACGTGTCGTCCCGCCCGGCCGCGATCGCCACCTGGCCTATCGCCTCGGCGAACAGATCCGACGGCAAAGTCCCGGTATCTTCCGGCAACGCCGGCAGGGTAGGGTAATCTTCGACCGCCATCGTCGGCAATGAGAACCTGGCGTTTCCGCAGGTCAGTGCGACACGGCTGCCGTCCACATTAAACTCAACGGGTTTGTTCGGCAACGCCCGGGTGATGTCTGACAATAGCCTTCCGGACACCAAAACGCTTCCAGGAGAAGCTATTTCAGCCGCAACCTGCACCTCGGCGGAAACCTCGTAGTCGAATCCTGAGATCGTCAGGCCGTCATCCGAGCTAGCCAACAGAACTCCGGAAAGCACCGGTACGGCGGGCCTGGTGGGCAGATTCTTCGCCACCCACGACACCGCGTCTGCGAAGGACTCTCGCACCAAACGAAACTTCAAGTCGGTAAGGCCAGCCGTTGTTGTCGCTGCACCCATCGCGTGTCCCTTCACCCTCCAAAGAGTCCAAAATCCAGCGGCTAGCCTCCCCCGCTAGCGTGGGGCCTCCGCCGAGAACGTCGGTGGCAGGTGATGTGCCACGACGGCCGCAACGGCGGTCGAAGAACAACCGTAGATCTTCTGGCGTCATCTTGAAAGCTAATCGCAAAGGCCGACAACCAGCTCGCTGACTCGTTTGCGAGCGCTGTACGACGGCTCGTCCCCAACGGTGTTCTTCAAAGAAGAAATGATGAAGAGATCTCAGTAACAGTATTAGGGGGTGTGGATTCTGGGGACAATTCGGTCTTGGTGCAGCTAGGGGAGTTGTCGAGTTGTGTATGACAGCGTCGACACCTGTGTGCTTCGTGTTGGGCCGCTGGGGAGGAAGAACCGGTGTGCACGGAACCCCGAGTACTGCACCGCGATTTGACGGGTTTGTTCACAGCGGCGCGCGCACCCCTGTCTGTGGCTGATGTGACAGGCGGGTAAGAAGTTTTTTAAAATATCTCGCTGAGCTCAGCGCTTGGATCGCTGACGGATGCGGGTTGTGAGTTTCTTGACGTGATCGAACACCTCACGTCGGTGGGCCATCTCGGACAAGATCTTCCGCTGGGCGTACATGACCGTGGTGTGGTCACGTCCGAATGCCTGGCCGATCTTGGGCAGTGACAGGTCGGTCAACTCACGGCACAGGTACATCGCGATCTGCCGCGACTGAGCCAACGCCCGGGTCTTGCCGGGGCCGCGCAATTCTTCGACCGTCGTGTCGAAGTATTCGGCGGTGGCCGCCATGATGGTCGCGGCGCTGATTTGCATCGTGCTGGCGTCGGCGATGAGGTCGCGAAGCACAATCTCCGCCAACGCCTTGTCAATGGGGGTTTTGTTCAGCGAGGCAAACGCGGTGACTCGGATGAGAGCTCCCTCCAGCTCTCGAATATTTCGCTCGATGCTGCTGGCGATGAGCTCGAGCACGTCGTCTGGCACCGCGAGTCGTTCCATCTGTGCTTTCTTGCGCAGGATGGCGATGCGGGTTTCCAGTTCGGGAGGCTGCACGTCGGTAATCAGGCCCCACTCGAACCGTGTCCTTAGGCGGTCTTCGAGGGTGGCGAGCTGTTTCGGCGGCCGGTCAGAGGAGATGACGATCTGCTTGTTGGCGTTGTGCAACGTGTTGAAGGTATGGAAGAACTCTTCTTGGATACCTTCCTTGCCTTCGATGAACTGGATGTCATCGACTAGAAGCACATCGACGTCGCGATAGCTGCGCTTGAAGGCAACCTTGCGGTCGTCGCGAAGCGAGTTGATGAAGTCGTTGGTGAATTCCTCGGTGGAGACGTACTTGACCCGCATACCCGGGAACAGTCTCTGTGCGTAATTGCCGGCGGCGTGCAACAAATGGGTTTTGCCTAGGCCGGACTCCCCCCAGATGAATAGGGGATTGTAGGCGCGTGCCGGTGCTTCAGCGATCGCCAGAGCTGCGGCATGCGCGAACCGATTGGAGGCACCGATGACGAACGTGTCGAAGGTGTAGCGACGGTTGAGGCTGGTTCCGCCGGCAACGGCTGGATCGACGGTGTGGGGACGTTCAGTGAAGTAGTTGGGCCAACTCTGTTCGGCGCCGACGGCCTCACCATTTTCGTAACCCTCGTCGGTGTCACTCGAAGTTTCCAAGTCAGTTTCGTCAGTGCAGGCGTCCGGCTGTGGGAAGCCGGTGTCGTCGACGTCCTCGGAGGGCGGAGCGATGCGCACTCCGAGTTGGACCTGTTGCCCGAGTCGACGGCTGAGCGCGTCAGTGATCGGTGCTCGCAAATGACGCTCGATCTCATTTTGGACAAAGCTGCTCGGAACCGATAACAGAGCAAACCCCTCGA
>JBEKNM010000073.1:0-12106 GCA_049522835.1 Mycobacterium sp. | reverse complement strand
TGCGGTGTGTCGTGACGCGTGCAAGCGGCGGCGCGGTAGTCCAGCGTACGTGAGGGACCGTTTCCACCACAAGGTCAAGGTGCATGGCGCGAGCGGCTTTCCGAACTCCCCCGTAATCACGAAACCGTCGTCCGGCCCTTCCTATAACCGCCCAACTGCCAGTCGCATCTGACGCTGCTCGTGGCGTGCGCGCCGCAGAATCGGGAGCACGTGCGGCGGGATCGGCAGCGTGCGTGCAGACCTGGCGGTCTTCGCGCTGTCCTGTTCGATCGCCCCGACGGCCGTGTTCAGCCGCGTCGCGCGTACCGCAAGAGTTGGTTGCTCGGAGTCCAGATCAACTGCGCTCCGCCGCAGCCCGGCGATCTCGCCGCGGCGCAAGCCGAGCAGCGCCAGGTACACGAAAGGTTCGCGGCGACGGACATCGGCGTTGTCGCTGTCGGCGTGCGCGGCGATGAGCTGATTGACCTCGGCTTCGGTGAGCGAGTCGTCGGTCTTCATCGCCGGTGTTCCGGAGGGTTTGCGCAGCGGTTCGACCAGTGCGACCACGTTGCGCGCCAATACTCCTTCAGCATGTAGGTCCGCCCACACTTTCCGCCACCGAGCGAGCATCGGGTTGATGCTGGTTCGCGCCCACACGCCGCGCTCCCCCGAACCGGTCCGCAACTCGGTCACGAGAGCTTCCACATCGGCCTTCGTGATGCGCTGCGCCCGCACGTCGCCGTACTTTTCTATCACGGGTTGCAACGCTGCCGAATAAGCCTCCGCCGTCGTCTGTTTCACGCGCGCGGACTTCGCTTCCAGCCACCGCTCGCACGCCTGCTTGACGTCAGATCCGACGGGGCGGTGTGAGTCCCTTGGGCGAGTTCGGAGGTGACTTTCGAATACCACGCCGTCGCCTCGGTCGGGGTCTTGAATCGGCGCTTGTGCTGGAACCGCGAACCGTCCGCGCGGCAACCGTGCGCACGGGCCTCGTAGCGGACACCGGCGCCGGTATCGATCCTCGTGACGAAGTCGGGTAGTCGAGCCATGCAAGAACCTCACCTTGAATCGGTCGGTGAGACCTCCCGCAGAGAAACGACACGCCGAACCCCAGTGGGGCCCATTGACTCAGATTGTGGGTCAATCTGGGTCAATCTGGGTCAATCTGGGTCAATCTCGGGCTTTGAAGCGCTTTCCGGCGCAAGACATCTGAGCCGAAAACCGCCCCTGACCTGCGGTGGCGGAGGGATTTGAACCCCCGGACGGTTTTAGCCGTCTCTCGCTTTCAAGGCGAGTGCATTAGGCCGCTCTGCCACGCCACCGCTGATAAGGGTAACGGGGCCCGCCTAATCGCCCCGGGTGGTGGTTTGGCGCGGGTAGTAGCGTGGCCGACATGCGGGCCATCGTCGCTGAATCTGCCGAAAAACTTCTATGGCAAGAAGTACCCGATGTGTCTGCCGGGCCCGGCGAGGTGCTGATCAAGGTCGCCGCGGCCGGTGTCAATCGGGCCGACGTACTGCAAGCAGCCGGTAAGTATCCCCCACCGCCGGGGGCGAGTGAGATCATCGGCATGGAGGTGGCCGGCGTCGTCGCCGAATTGGGCTCAGACGTCACCAGATGG
This sequence comes from Mycobacterium sp., assembly GCA_049522835.1. Classification (GTDB taxonomy): domain Bacteria; phylum Actinomycetota; class Actinomycetes; order Mycobacteriales; family Mycobacteriaceae; genus Mycobacterium. The sequence goes on along the minus strand of JBEKNM010000073.1, from coordinate 10,506 downwards.
TCTGTCGGACAGGAAGTCTGCGCCTTGCTGAGTGGTGGCGGGTACGCCGAATATGTCGCCGTTCCTGCTGTCCAGGTCATGCCGATTCCGGCGGGTGTCGACCTGGTCGACGCCGCCGCGCTGCCCGAGGTGGCGTGCACGGTGTGGTCGAACCTGGTGTTGACCGCGCACCTGAGCGAAGGTCAGCTGCTGTTGATGCACGGTGGCGCCAGCGGTATCGGAAGCCACGCGATCCAGGTCGCGCGAGTATTAGGGGCTCGGGTGGCGGTCACCGCCGGGTCGGCCGCGAAGCTGGAAACCTGTCGCGACCTGGGCGCCCAGATCACCATCAACTATCGCGACGAGGACTTCGTCGCGCGGCTGAAGGAGGAGACCGACGGCGCCGACGTGATCTTCGACATCATGGGCGCGTCCTATCTGGACCGCAATATCGACGCCTTGGCCTCCGACGGACAGCTGGTCATCATCGGCATGCAGGGCGGGGTCAAGGGTGAGCTCAACCTCGGCAAGCTGCTAATCAAACGGGCGCGGGTCATCGGTACCACGCTGCGTGGCCGGCCGGTGAGTGGCCCGAACAGCAAAGGCGAGATCGTGGCAGCCGTAACGGCTTCCGTCTGGCCGATGCTGGCCGATGGGCGGGTCCGGCCGATCATCGGCGAGCGTATGCCCATCCAAGAGGCAAGTGAAGCGCTCCAGAAGTTGGTGGCAGGGCACGTGCACGGAAAGATCGTGCTGACCGTCTCCGGCTCGTGAGCTCGGGGCACCACCCGCTTGCGGGGGAAACGCCACGGCGAGCTCACGACTGAATTTTCGCCCAGGCGTTACGCTCGGCGGCCAACAGAACACCAACAGGACTAGCCCAACGACGCCAGCGCGCGAACTAGCTGGTCGACTTCGGCCGTCGTCGAGTAATGCGCCAGCCCGACGCTAATGGCGCCGCCAATGTCATTGGCGCCCAGCACGTCGAGCACGCGTGAACTCTCGTCGGCAATCGCCAGAATTCCGTTGTCCGCCAAGCGCTGCACCACCCGTTCGGCCGGCACCTTGTGCAGTGCGAAACTGACCACCGGTATCCGCACCTCCGGACGACCGAGCAGCATCACCAACGGCAACGACCGCAGCGACAACATCAGGTAGTCAAAGATCCGGTTCAGATAAGACGCGGCGGATTGCATCGACAGGGAGAGACGTTCGCGTCGGCTGCCGCGAGCGGACTCGTCGAGTGCCGCGAGGTACTCGACGCTGGCAACCACGCCGGCCAGCAGACCGAACTGGTGCAAGCCAACCTCGAGGCGCGCGGGACCGGTGGCGTGAGGATCCGTCGAAACCGAGCTGAAGGAGTTGATCAACGCCGGATCACGAAACACCATCGCCCCGATCGGCGGACCGCCCCACCCGACGGCGTTGACTGCCACCACGTCGACATCGGTTTCTTTTAGGTCGAGCAGTCGGTAAGGCGCAGCTGCGGAATGGTCGACCACAACCAGCCCGCCGACGTCGTGAATCAGCTTGGTCATCGGCCGCAGATCGGTGACCGTGCCCATCGTCCCCGACGCGGATGTGACGGCGACCAGCCGGGTCGGCTTGCCGATCAGGCTCTCCCACTGCCATGTCGGCAGTTCACCGGTCTCGATGTCGACCTCGGCCCACTTCACCTTGGCGCCGTAGCGGTGCGCTGCACGCAGCCATGGGGCGATGTTCGCCTCGTCGTCGAGGCGGCTGACGATCACCTCATATCCCAGGCCGGCACGCGAGGACGAGGCTTCGGCGAGCGACGACAACAGGATCGCGCGATCAGCGCCCAGCACGACGCCCACCGGGTCGGCGTTGAACAGGTCGGCCACGGCGGCACGTGCGGCCTCCAGCACGGCAGCGCTGCGCTGGGCCGACGGGTGCGCCCCCGCTGTGGTGGCGCTAGACCTACGGAAAGCCGTCGACACTGTGGTCGCCACGGAATCGGGAATCAGCATCCCGGACGGCGCATCGAAGTGCACCCATCCGTCACCCAACGACGGATGCAGTCCGCGCACCCGGGCGACGTCATAAGCCATGCCAGCCACCTTAGAACTTCCGCTATATCGCGAAATCGTGACGGTAACGGGTGCCCAGAAACATCCAAGCCGTGCCAGCCAATCGGAGGCTTCGCGAGCCAGGTCACCCGGCCAGCCATACTAGTCGAGTGGGGCTCTGGTTCGGAACGCTGATCGCCTTGCTGTTGCTGATCGTGCCGGGGGCAATCCTCGCACGTATCGCACAGCTAACGTGGCCGATCACCATCGCCGTTGGCCCCGCACTGACATTCGGCGTAGTGGCGCTGGCGATAATCCCGTTCGGGGCCATCGGAATCCCTTGGAACGGTTGGACTGCGCTGGCCACGCTGGTCGCGGTAGGCCTGCTGATCGCAAGTTTGCAGCTGCTGCTCGCCCGCTACCGCGACACCGAGGCTGAAGCCCGAGCGGTGAGTCGTTGGCCCGCGCTGACGATTGCGGCCGGTGTGCTGCTCGGTGCCCTGCTGATCATGTGGGCGGCCTATCGCGGGCTCACCCACTGGCAGTCCGTACCCAGCACCTGGGACGCGGTCTGGCACGCCAACACCGTGCGGTTCATCCTCGACACCGGCCAGTCCTCGTCGACGCACATGGGTGAGCTTCGCAATGTCGAGACGCACCAAGCCCTGTACTACCCGTCCGTGTTCCACGGCCTGGCGGCGGTCTTCTGTCAGATCACCGGGGCGGCACCCACCACCGGTTACACCCTGTGTTCGGTGGCGGCATCGGTGTGGTTGTTTCCAGCCAGCGCGGCCATGCTCACCTGGCGCCTGCTGCGCCCTATCACAACGTCCGCTATGCCGGTCACCTCAGAGTGGTGCGCCGCGGGCGCGGCGGCCACCGCAGCGGCGCTGTCGGCTTCGTTCACCTCGGTGCCCTACGTCGAATTCGGCGTCGCGGCGATGCCCAACTTGGCGGCCTACGGGGTCGCGGTGCCGACGTTTGTTTTGATCACCTCGACGTTGCGGCACCGCGACCGCATCCCGGTGGCGGTGCTGGCACTGGTCGGCATTTTGTCTGTGCACCTCACCGGCGGGTTCATCGTCATACTGTTCCTGTTGGCCTGGTGGCTGTTGGACGCGTGGTGGCATCCGGTGCGCGGCCGGCTCGCCGACCTGCTGAGCCTGGCCGCGGTGGTAGTGCCGACCGCGCTGATTTTGGCGCCGCAGTTCATCGGCGTGCTCAAGCAGGCTGACATCATCGCCGGGCATGCATTCCCCAGCTTCAAGAGCGTCAAGCAGGGTGTTATCGACGCACTGCTCCTGCACACCCGCCATCTCAACGATTTCCCGACCCAATACGGCCTGGACGTGCTGGTCGCCATCGGCATGGCGATCCTGTTGCACAAGAAAATCTGGTGGCCACCGGCGGTCTGGCTGGTGCTGACCGTGGCGACCATCTACTCGGGTGCGCCGTTTCGCGGCCCGCTCGGCGCTGCCGTCGAAGAGTTCAGCCAGTTCTTCTACAACGATCCTCGGCGGCTCACGGCAGTGGTGACGATGCTGGTGACACCGATGGCAGGCATCGCTTTGTTCGCGATGGTCATGCTTGTGGTCGCCGGCGCCAAACGAGTCACCGAGCGATACAAACAGTCCCCCGCAAGCGGGAGGTACCCCCAGCCCGCGCCGGTCTGGGTCGCGACCGCGGCGGTGCTACTGGTGGTGGCCACCGTGCTCACTGGCCGGCACTACTTGTATCGACACCTGGTCCTGTTCGGCGACAAATACGACTCGGTGATGATCGACGAGCGAGACCTCATGGCCATGGCCTATCTGGCAAAACTGCCGGGCGCACACGACACCCTGATCGGAAACGCCAACACCGACGGCACCGCGTGGGTGTACGCGGTGGCCGACCTGCACCCACTGTGGACCCACTACGACTACCCACAGCAGATGGGCCCGGGCCCCTACCGATTCATCTTCTGGAGCTCCGCCCGCAAGGGCGATTCGGATCCGCGGCTAGTCGAGGCGATCAAAGCACTCAATATCCGCTACATCTACACCAGCACACCCACGGTTAGAGGGTTCCACGTGCCCGACGGGCTAGTCTCGCTGGAGAAATCGAAGTCGTGGGAGCTGATCTACGACAACGGTGGGGCCAAAATCTACGAGTGGCGTGGAAATGCCCCAGCGACCCACTCTTAGATGCACAAGAGGATGGTGACCGGATTTGACTAACAGCAATGATGACGACGGCATCGAGATCATCGGCGGCATCGATCCACGGATCATGGCGATACACGAGGCGGCAGACGACGTGGACTCCGACGGGCGCTCCCTGACCGACCTGGTCGAGCAGCCCGCCAAGGTGATGCGAATCGGCACCATGATCAAGCAACTGCTCGAAGAAGTGCGCGCCGCACCGCTCGACGAAGCCAGCCGCAAACGGCTGCGTGAGATCTACGACACCAGCATCCGGGAGCTCGAAGAGGGTCTGGCACCAGAACTTCGCGATGAACTAGATCGCCTCGCCCTGCCGTTCGACGAGGACGCCGCGCCGTCGGAGGCCGAGTTGCGCATCGCGCAAGCCCAGCTCGTCGGCTGGCTGGAAGGTCTTTTCCACGGCATCCAGACCGCGTTGTTCGCCCAGCAGATGGCCGCCCGCGCGCAGTTAGAGCAGATACGCCAGGGCGCGCTACCCCCGGGGATCGGTCGTTCGGGCCACCCCGGGCCCGGACACTCGGGCACCGGGCAATACCTGTAAGCGGGCACGGTGTCTGGTCCTCATATCGAGACACGCGACGCGTGGGTGGAATTTCCGATCTTCGACGCCAAGTCGCGTTCCTTGAAGAAGGCTGTCCTGGGCAAGGCGGGCGGCACCATTGGGCGCAACAACTCCAACGTGGTCGTCGTCGAGGCGTTGCGGGACATCACGTTGTCGTTTGAGTTAGGCGACCGGGTCGGTCTAGTCGGCCACAACGGGGCCGGTAAATCGACTCTGCTGCGCCTACTTTCGGGTATCTACGAGCCCACCCGGGGATCGGCGACGGTCACTGGCCGGGTGGCGCCGGTGTTTGATCTTGGGATCGGCATGGATCCCGAGATCTCCGGCTACGAGAACATCATCATCCGCGGCCTGTTCCTGGGGCAGACTCGAAAGCAGATGCTGGCCAAGGTGGACGAGATCGCCGAGTTCACCGAACTGGGTGACTACCTGTCGATGCCGCTGCGCACGTACTCCACCGGAATGCGGGTCCGACTGGCGATGGGCGTGGTCACCAGCATCGACCCCGAGATCCTTTTGCTCGATGAAGGTATCGGCGCCGTGGACGCCGACTTCTTGAAGAAGGCGCAATCGCGACTGCAGGGCCTGGTGGAACGTTCCGGAATCCTGGTTTTCGCAAGCCATTCCAACGAATTCCTGGCCCGGCTGTGCAAGACAGCGATCTGGATCGACCACGGAGTGATCCGGCTCAGCGGCAGCATCGAAGACGTGGTACGCGCTTATGAGGGTGAGGACGCGGCCCGGCACGTGCGCGAGGTACTGGCCGAGACCGCCGCCTATCAGGCCCTCGCACAACAAGCCTCTGGAACTTCTACGGATGAGTGAATCCGTCTTCGCTGTAGTGGTCACCCACCGGCGCCCCGATGAGCTGACCAAGTCGCTGGATGTGCTCAGCACCCAGACCCGCCTGCCTGATCATCTCATCGTTGTCGACAACGATGGCCCCGGGGATAGCCGGGTTCGCGATCTGGTGGCCGGACAACCGATCTCCAGCACCTACCTGAGTTCACGCCGAAACCTGGGCGGCGCAGGCGGTTTCGCGCTCGGCATGTTGCACGCGCTGGCACAGGGCGCCGATTGGCTGTGGCTGGCCGACGACGATGGGCGCCCGCAGGACAGCCAGGTACTGGCGACCCTACTGGCCTGTGCCGAGAAGTACGGCCTGGCCGAGGTATCGCCGATGGTATGCAATATGGACGACCCGCAGCGGCTGGCGTTTCCGTTGCGCCGTGGCCTGGTATGGCGCAGGCGTGCAAGCGAATTGCGTACCGAAGAAGGGCAGGATCTGCTACGCGGGATCGCGTCGCTGTTCAACGGTGCGCTGTTTCGCGCGTCCACCCTGGACGCGGTCGGTGTCCCGGACATGCGGCTGTTCATCCGCGGCGACGAGGTCGAATTGCACCGCCGGCTGGTTCGGTCCGGGCTGGCGTTCGGAACCTGCCTGGAAGCGGTCTACCTCCATCCCTGCGGATCCGATGAGTTCCGGCCGATTCTGGGCGGCCGGATGCACACTCAGTATCCCGACGACCCCATCAAGCGGTTCTTCACCTACCGCAACCGCGGCTACCTGCTGTCGCAACCTGGCCTTCGTAAGCTGCTGGCCCAGGAGTGGCTGCGGTTCGGCTGGTTCTTCTTGGTGACCCGCCGTGACTCTAAGGGACTGATGGAGTGGATTCGCTTGCGCCGCTTGGGACGTCGTGAGCAATTCGGCAAGCCTGACGCTGGAGGATCCTCATGACGTTCATCGACGCGGCGGCTCAGTCGCGGACATTCGCCCGGGCCAGGGGGGATCTGACCGACGGCTTCCGTCGCCGCGAGCTCTGGCTGCACCTTGGCTGGCAGGACATCAAGCAGCGCTATCGCCGCTCGGTGCTGGGACCGTTCTGGATCACCATCGCCACCGGAACCACCGCGGTGGCGATGGGCGGCCTGTATTCCAAGCTATTTCACCTCGACCTGTCTGTGCACCTGCCCTACGTCACGCTCGGGCTGATCATCTGGAACCTGATCAACGCCGCGATCCTCGAGGGTGCCGACGTGTTCGTCGCCAACGAGGGACTGATCAAACAATTGCCGACGCCGTTGAGTGTGCACGTCTATCGCCTGGTGTGGCGACAGATGATTTTGTTCGCGCACAACATCGTCATCTATCTCGTCGTCGCGATCATCTTCCCCAAGCCGTGGTCGTGGGCCGACCTGTCGGTCATTCCGGCGCTGGCGTTGATCGTCCTGAATTGCATATGGGTATCACTGTGTTTCGGCATCCTGGCGACTCGCTACCGAGACATCGGTCCGCTGCTGTTTTCGGTCGTGCAGTTGCTGTTCTTCATGACGCCGATCATCTGGAATGACGACACGCTGCGCCAGCAGGGTGCGGGACGGTGGGCGAGCATCGTCGAACTCAACCCGCTGCTGCACTATTTGGATATCGTGCGCGCGCCGTTGCTGGGCGGCCACCAGGAGCTGCGGCACTGGGTGGTGGTGGTGACGCTGACGGTCGTCGGCTGGTTGCTGGCGGCGTTCGCGATGCGGCAATTCCGCGCCCGGGTTCCGTATTGGGTGTAGTCAGCTGGTGAAGGCACCGCGCCGCCCTGAGCCGCGCGGGCGCGACAGCTTGGACGGGAGCCCGCCCCAGCAAAGATGACAAACTCGACCTGAACCCGCCGAAGGAGGATTATGCGATCGTGAGCAACGCCCCGGTAATCGGCTGCGTGGGCACGCTGATCGTGGCAACCCGCGGCGACCGCGGCGCCGGCGAGGTGTTGGTGACCCTGCGGGGGTCCAAGGAAACCTTCCTCGCATGGTCTGACCAACCATTGCTGAAAGGCACCAAGGTGCTGGTGGTTGAGGTTCGGGGCGCGAGAACGGTGGTCGTCGAGCCCTGGACCGTCGACTGACGACCGAAAATCCCTGATACGCAACAACAAAACTGCAAGGAGTCCAACAATGCTCGGTTACAAGGTGCCTGCTCCGGACGAGGCGATGCTGATCTCCGGCGGCCGAGTCCGGAGCGACGTCCCTTTCCGTGTCGTGACCGGCCACGGCGCCTTCGTCCTGCCGGTCTTCCGTAAAGTTCGATTCCTGACGATGGCGATGTGTGAGTCCGAGGTCGCCGAAAAGTGCGTCACTCAGCAAGGCATCACCCTAAACGTCCGCGCGGTGATCGCCTTCAAGGTCGGCAACGACACCGAGAGCATCATCAGCGCCGCGCAGCGGTTCCTGTCAGACCAGGACCAGATGGCGATACTCACCGGCCGGATCTTCGCCGGTCACCTGCGTTCGATCATCGGCTCGATGACCGTCGAGCAGATCATCCGGGAACGTCAGAAGCTGGCCACCGAGGTGCTCGACGGGTCCAAGGAGGAGATGGCACGGATCGGCCTCCATGTCGACGCCTTGCAGATCCAGTCCATCGACGACGACGGGTTGGGCTACATCAACGCGATGTCCGCGCCGCACAACGCGGCTATCCAGCAGCAGGCGCAGATCGCGCAGGCGCAAGCCAACCAAGCGGCCGCCGAAGCCGAGCAGGAGTCACAACGCAATCAGGCAGAGTTCGCCCGCAAGACCGCGGTCGTCAGGGCGCAATACAAGGCCGAGGTCGACAAGGCTCAGGCACAAGCCGCCCAGGCCGGCCCACTGGCCGAAGCTCAGGCCCAGCGCGAAGTGCTGCAGATGCGAACAGAACTGGCCGAACGCGCCGGCGAACTACGCCAGCAGGAACTGGTCGCCGAGGTGGTCAAACCGGCGGAGGCGGAAGCCGAACGCGTACGGATCATGGCTGTCGCCGACGCAGAGAAGATGAAGATCCAGGCCGAGGCGGCGGCGTCACACAACCGGGTGGCGTTGGACAAAATGCTCATCGACCAGCTACCGCAAATCGTCGAGAAGGCCGCGCTGGGGCTCTCCAGCGCAAATCTCACGGTCCTCAATGGCGCCGAAGGGCTCGGCCAGGTGGCCGCGGGGCTGGTCTCGCAGGGTGTGGCCATCTTCGACGCGCTGCGCGGCGGGATCATCGACTATGACGACGACGACGCCGCGCCGCCGCGCGCCGGGCACCCCGAGTCGACCCGGCAGCAGACCCGCTAGCGACGCGAAAGATGATGCATGTCAATGCGACTGGTGCGATACATCACCGGTTGCGCCAGAGCGCGGCGGGCAAGCGAGGATAGAACCGCCACCGATTGGGTATGCATCTGTTCAACAACTGAAAATGCTTGTCGAATACAGGTGGCGGCTGCCTCGTGGTGGTGCAACACTGAAGCACCACGAATGCCGGCAGCTGAGTAATCAGGCAACCCAAAATGCGAGTCAGGGCGCACCGCGATATCGCGGCCGCGCCGCGAAAGGTCGACGGACGTGAGCGAAGAAGTTCAATCAGTGGCGGATGCGGCGCGGGAAAACCTCGCCGCGGAGGTGACTCGTCTGCGGCAGCGGCGCGATCTCCTGGAGATCGAGGTCAAGAACGACCGCGGTATGGTCAGCGATCACGCAGACGCCGCCGAGGCAATACAGCGCGCTGATGAACTGGTCGTCCTCAATGACCGGATCAACGAGCTGGACCGGCGGTTGCGAACCGAACCGTCGTACTCCGACGAGTCGGAAGCGCTGCCGGGCGGTACCGAGGTGACGCTGCGGTTCCCCGACGGTGAAGTCGTCACGATGCATGTGATTTCCATCGTCGAAGAGACTCCGTTTGGCCGCGAAGCCGAAACATTGACCGCTCGCAGTCCGTTGGCGCAGGCCCTGGCCGGTCATCAACCGGGGGATACGGTGACCTATTCGACGCCGCAAGGCCAAAATCGGGTCGAGTTGGTCGCAGTGAAGTTGCCCACTTAACAAGTTTTACTGAAGCCGCCTGAGGACCCGACAGCCCCGTTAGGATCCCCAAATGTTCCCGCCAGAGTCCCGGGCTGAGCAGAGCCAGCAAATGAACCTGACGACGCAGGCAGGGCGTTTCGTCGTCACCGGCGGCCTGGCGGCGATCGTCGACTTCAGCGTCTATGTGACGCTCTACAAAGTAGTGGGCCTGCAGGTTGACCTGTCGAAATTGATCAGCGTCATCGTCGGCACCATCACCGCCTACCTGATCAACCGCCGATGGACATTTCAGGCGCCACCAAGCACCGCCCGGTTCGCCGCGGTCATGGCTCTTTACGCAGTTACCTTCGCCGTGCAGGTCGGAGTCAATCATCTTTGCCTTTGGCTTTTGCACTACCGGCAGTGGGCGATACCCGTTGCATTCGTGATCGCGCAGGGCATTGCCACGGTGATCAATTTCATCGTGCAGCGAGCCGTAATCTTCCGCATGCACTGAGCCGAGCCACCCAGGCGGTACCCTCTTTGACGATGTCGAGCACCCCCGAGCCCACCACGGCTTCCACCACAGCCACCCGCCTGACCGGGTGGGCCCGCACCGCGCCGTCGGTGGCAGACGTGCTGCGCACCCCCGACCCCGAGGTGATCGCCAAGGCGGTGGCCCGGGTGGCCGATGGTGGCGGCAGAGGGGTCATCGCGCGCGGGATGGGCCGGTCGTATGGCGACAACGCGCAAAACGGCGGCGGGCTGGTCATCGACATGAACCGGCTGAATAGCATCCACTCCATCAGCGCCGACACCAAGCTGGCCGACCTCGACGCCGGAGTCAACCTCGACCAGCTGATGAAGGCGGCCCTGCCGTTCGGACTCTGGGTCCCGGTGTTGCCGGGAACCCGGCAAGTCACCATCGGCG
>JBEKNM010000072.1:0-12233 GCA_049522835.1 Mycobacterium sp. | reverse complement strand
GTAGGTGTTCGGGAAATAGGACGGCGACAGCAATCCGGATTCGACCCCGATTTCCACCGCCGCGCCGTAGGGCCCTTGTACGGCACCCCTGAGCAGGTCGGGAACGACCACGAAGGGGTTGGCTAGTGAGAACAGCCCGGCTGGGGTGGGAATGTTCGCATAGCTTTGGCCGGGTCCGTAATCCGAGTAACCCAGGTCGACGAGCACCCGCAGATCGGGCTGGAATATGTCGGCGATCGGGGGACCGGCATAGGGGATGTCACGAATCGGGTCTAGCAGCGGCAGGTCCTGAGTCATCAGCATGAAGTACTGGGTGCTGCCGGTGTAGCCCGGAGACGTCGGCAGTGCCACGGCATTGGCAACCTGGTCGGGCGTCAGCATCGGATACGTGCCGTGCACAAAGAAGTAGCCCATCAAGGCGTTGACGTCCGACAAGATATGGAGCGGGTATTGCGGGGCGTCGGCAATTCCGTCGTATTGGGCCGTGTAGATGGTGGTCGGGTAGGGAGAATTCGGCGCAGTGGCACCGTTGAACGCCACGTCGAGGGCAGGGATGTAGAAGCCGGTGAACCGCTCGAGGAGGCCGCCGTTGGGGTTGTTCGGATCACCGATGAGCACGAAGTGAAGGTTCGGCGCGAAGGGCGACCCCATCGCCATCAAAGCGTTTATCTCATTGGTGGCGATCGTGGCGCTCTGCGAGTAGCCAAAAACGACAACGGGATTTGCCGCGCTGATGTTCGCGGCGTTGATTGCGGCATTCAGCAGACCAACGCCCTGAGTCACGGATTGGCCGAACGTCGAGAAGGGGGCGCCGAGTTGCGGCGTAACCGGCCAGAACATCTCGGGTGTGAACAGTCCCATGGGGATGGCCCCGGGGAACAGGGCTTGGATATACGAGGTGTTAACGCTCAGCACATAGTCGAGATCAGGGAGCGGGTTTCCGGTCCCGCCCATGATCAACGCGATCGTGGCGGCCGGCGACGCGCCGCTTCCCATCGGCATTTGCCCCAACAGCGTTTGGACCGATGCGTTGAGCGCGTTCGAGGCTCCGGACATCAGGGCGGCATTGCCGGCCTCGGCTTGCGCGTAGGCACCCCCCGCCGCGGCGAGGGCCTGGGTCAACTCGCCATGAAACGTCATCGCTTGCCGGACGGCTGCTTGGTACTCCTGGCTGTATCCGCCGAATAGCGTCGTGACGGCTGCCGACACCTCGTCTGCAGCCGGCGCCAGCAATCCGCTTGTCGGGCCCGCAGCAGCCGAGCTGGCTTGACTGATCGCCGTGCCGATTCTTTCCACATCCGCGGCCGTCGACGCCAACATCTCCGGGACAGCGGTTATGTACGACATCTCCCCGTCCTTCCCGCAAGCCGGGACCCCATCCCGACTACACGGGATTCACCCTCAACCATGGACATCAGGTATGACAAAGGGTAGAGCGGTTCCGCCGGGAAGTCTGGCATTTGCACAAAGCCTTCCGGCCGGGCGCCTTGCTAGGTTCGGCGAGTCGGTTTCAAATGCCCGTCGAGAAATGCGAGTTGGTCGGCGACGACGCGCTCGAAGGCGGGTTCGACGTAGATCGCGAAATGTCCCTCGGGATAGATCCTGACCTCGCCGCGCGGGGCCTTGGCCGCATAGCGCAGCGTGGTCTCCGCGGGTGCCACCGAGTCAGATCTGCACACGCAGAACAGGATTGGGCAGGCGATCTTCGCGGCGAGGCGGCCCGGGCGGTACGTGATGACCTTTAGCCCGATTCGGGCCGCGACCTCGTTGGGCAGTTCAACCTCTTCGGGTATCAGCTTGAGGTAACCCGCGTACGCGTCGGGAGCGTTCATCAATGCGACCTCGCCCGGTTTTCCTGCCGTCGGGACCATCACCGGCGCTTTACCCAGTCGGGCCCCGACGATGTCGCGCACCGCCCGCGCGGTGATGCGTGCGGTGATCAACGGGTTGGTCAGCGTCCGCGCTGAGGCGAGGCCGTCGGTGAAGGGGCATTGAGCCACGGCGGCTGCGATACCGGGTAGCCGTGCCGCTGTGGCGATCACATGCCCACCCCCAAAAGATGTTCCCCACAATGCGATTCGGCTATGGTCTATGCCTTCAAGGGTGCGGGCGTAGCTAACGGCGGCGGCCCAATCCGCAAGCTGCATGTCGATGTCGAGTAGCTGGCGCGGCTGGCCCCCGCTGTCGCCGAAGTTGCGGTAGTCGAACACCAGGCAGGCATAGCCGGCCGCACTGAATCGCTCGGCGTAGGCGTCGAGCCGCATGGTTCGCACCGCCCCCAGGCCGTGCGCCATCACCAGCAGTGGTGTGGGCCCGCCGCCGTCGCTGTTCAAGGGCCGGTAGAGCCACGCACTGATCCGGTCGTCGCCGGATTTGAACTGAACATCCTCACGGTGTGCCATAAGGGATTCCATTGTGCCCGCCGGGGCGCGGTAAGTCCGACCCGGTAGGCGCCTCAAAAGTAATGGACTAGTGTCTAGAAAAGTTCTGAGTGTTCAAGGGACGGAGACTCTCATGGCGATCCGCGTCGCGCACGTCGGCACCGGAAATGTCGGAGGACTGGCCTTAGCCGAGCTCATCACCAATCCGCAGTTCGAACTGACCGGCTTGTGTGTGTCTACGCCCGACAAGGTGGGCAGGGACGCCGGAGAACTGTGCGGCGTCGGACTGGAAGCCGGCACCATCACGGGCATTGCGGCCGTCAAGGACCTCGACGAAGTTCTGGCCGCCCGACCCGAGTGCGTTGTCTACTGCGCCATGGGCGACACCCGTCTGCCCGACGCGATGGCGGACGTCATGCGCATCCTGGCCGCCGGTATCAACGTCGTCGGATCTTCGCCCGGGCTGCTGCAATATCCGTGGGGCGTCATGCCCGACAAGTACATCGCCCGAGTGGACGCGGCTGCCCAGCAAGGTAATTCGAGTATCTTCATCAGCGGTGTCGACCCCGGATTCATTAACGACCTCATTCCGTTCGCACTCGCCGGGACCTGTCAGCGCATCGAGCAGGTGCGCTGCATGGAGATCGCCGATTACGCCACCTACGACGGCTCCGAGGTCATGTTCTACATGGGATTCGGCAGGCCGCTGGACGATGTACCGATGCTGCTGCAACCGGGCGTGCTGAGCATCGCCTGGGGGACGGCGATCCGTCAGCTGGCGGCCGGCCTTGGCATCGAGGTCGACGAGATCACCGAGTCGTACCAACGCGAGCCGGCGCCGGAAGACTTCGAAATCGCGGTGGGACGGGTGCCCAAGGGCACGCTGGCCGCGCTCCAATTCGAGATCCGTGCCATGGTCAACGGCCGCCCCGCCATCGTCATCGAGCACATCACCCGATTGCGACCCGACCTGCGGCCCGACTGGCCGCAGCCCGCTGCGGGCGGCGGCTCTTATCGCGTCGAGATCACCGGGGAGCCGTGCTACGCCGTGGACATCGTTCCCAGCAGCCGCAAGGGCGACCACAACCACGCCGCGATCGTCGGCGCCGCGGGGCGGATCGTCAACGCCATCCCCGCGGTGATCGCCGCACCACCCGGCATTGTGACCACGCAGGATCTGCCGCTGGTCACCGGAAAAGGGCTCTACACGCCAAACGACCTGGTGGTCACCTCACCGGAAGGAGCTTTGAACTGATGGGACGGGTAGACGGAAAAGTTGCGCTTATCAGCGGCGGCGCCCGCGGGATGGGCGCCGAACATGCGCGCCTGCTCGTGGAAGAAGGCGCCAAGGTGGTGATCGGCGACATTCTCGACGACGAGGGCAAAGCGCTGGCCGACGAAATCGGTGACGCGGTGCGCTACGTCCACCTCGACGTGACACAGCCCGACCACTGGGATGCTGCGGTCGCAACGGCCACCGGCGAATTCGGGAAGCTTGACGTGCTGGTCAACAACGCCGGCATCGTGGCGCTCGGGCAACTGAAGAATTTCAAACTGGACAAGTGGCAGAAGGTGATTGACGTCAACTTGACCGGCACATTCCTCGGGATGCGGGTGGCGGTCGAGCCGATGACCGCGGCCGGTGGAGGCTCGATCATCAATGTGTCGTCCATCGAGGGCCTGCGCGGCGCACCGGCTGTGCACCCGTATGTCGCGTCGAAGTGGGGGGTGCGCGGCCTGGCCAAGTCGGCGGCCCTGGAGTTGGCACCGTTGAACATCCGGGTGAACTCGATCCACCCGGGCTTCATCCGCACCCCGATGACCGCCCACCTGCCGGAGGACTTGGTCACCGTCCCACTCGGCCGCCCGGGCGAGGTGAGGGAAGTCTCGACGTTCGTCGTATTTCTCGCCAGCGACGACTCGTCTTATGCGACCGGCGCCGAGTTCGTGATGGACGGCGGGCTGGTGACTGACGTGCCCCACAAACAGTTCTAGCGGCGCCGTAACGGCGCGGAGTCCGGTGTGGTGCTATAACCGCGGACATGGCGCGCATGCTGGCGACCCTGGAGGGCTCCCTGAAGAGCTCCCTGACGAGCATTGTCGGATCAAATCACGTCATCACCGACCCAGACGTTCTGGCCGGGCACAGCGTCGACCACACCGGCCGCTACCGCGGCCGGGCCAGCGCGCTGTTGCGGCCCGGGTCGGCCGAGCAGGTCGCTGAGGTGCTGCGGATCTGCCGCGACGCCGGGGCGCACGTCACCGTTCAGGGTGGTCGCACCTCACTGGTGGCCGGCACCGTTCCCGAGCATGACGACGTGCTGCTGTCCACCGAGCGGCTGCGCGCCCTGGGCGATGTCGACACCGTCGAGCGCCGCATCATGGCCGGTGCCGGAGCCACGCTGGCCGCAGTGCAGCATGCCGCAACCGCAGCAGGTTTGGTGTTCGGCGTGGACCTGGCTGCTCGCGACACCGCTACCGTCGGCGGCATGGCGTCGACGAACGCCGGCGGCCTGCGTACCGTTCGCTACGGCAACATGGGCGAGCAAGTCGTCGGCTTGGAGGTCGCGCTGCCCGACGGTTCGCTGATGCACCGCCACAGCCTGGTCCGCAGCGACAACACCGGCTACGACCTGCCGGCGCTGTTTGTCGGCGCCGAAGGCACCCTCGGTGTGATCACGCGGCTGGATCTGCGGCTACACCCCACACCGTCGCATCGGGTGACAGCTGTGTGCGGGTTCGCCGACCTCGAGGCGCTCGTCGATGCCGGCCGGATGTTTCGCGACGTCGACGGGATCGCAGCGCTGGAGCTGATCGACGGTCGGGCGGCCGCGCTGACCGATGAGCATCTCGGGGTGAGCGCCCCGGTTCAGGGCGGCTGGCTGCTGTTGGTGGAACTGGCCGCCGACCACGATCAGACCGAACGACTGGCCGACCTGCTCGACGACGCGCAGTTGTGCGGCGAGCCCGCGGTTGGCGTGGATGTGGCTGCACAGCAACGATTGTGGCGGGTCCGCGAGGCGCTGGCCGAGGTGCTTGGCGTGTATGGGCCGCCGCTGAAGTTCGACGTTTCGTTGCCATTGGCGACGATCGGCGGGTTCGCGCGGGACGCGGTTGCTTTGATCCGGGAGCACGAACCCGAGGCGCTGCCCTTGTTGTTCGGCCACATCGGCGAGGGCAACCTGCACCTCAACGTGCTACGTTGCCCGCCCGAGCGGGAACGACAGCTATACGAGCCGATGATGGACCTCATAGCCCGGTGTGGCGGCAACGTCAGCTCGGAACACGGTGTCGGCAGCCGCAAGCGTGCCTACCTTCCGATGTCGCGCGAGCGTGCCGACATCGCGGCGATGCGTGCGATCAAGGCGGCACTGGATCCCACTGGATACCTCAACGCCGCGGTTTTGTTCGACTAAGCCTTCGGCCCTGCGACGATGCGGGCCGGCACGGCCTGAGGAGGAGCAGGGCTATTCAGTTGGCGCTTTGATTCCCACCGCATGGCGCAGCTGCGCGAGGAACTGATCGGCGTCATCGCTTCGGACGATGTAATGCGATATGGCGATCCGAATCACCGTCGCGGCTTTCACCGCGGCGTTGGGTCCGGGAAGCAGGCGTTGCAGACCGTCGCGCATCTCGGGGATGACGCGGGAAAACTGGGCGATGGTGTGCTCGGGTTCGACATCGACCATGCGCACACCGGAGTACGAGTGCTGATACTCGACGATGAAGCGCAGCGCGGCGTCAAGCTTGTCGGTGCCCTTCAAGCCTGTGGTTGCCTTGACCAGGCCGCTTTCGAAGACGTGTCGCTCGTAGCGTGAGAATGCCGACAGCAACTCTTCTTTGGACGCGAACCAGCGATAGAGCGTAGGGCGCGAGACCCCGGCCTGGGTGGCGACATCTGACAGGCTGAGCTTGGTTTTGCCGTTGCGACCGAGCACCTCGGCAGTGGCCGCGAGGATCCGCTGGCGCGTCGAGGTATCAGCCTCGGTCGCACTTGTTACTGGCGCCGGGTGGCCCATAATCAGTCACTCCCCATCAGGCTTGCCCAGGGCGCCGGCGCACCAGCACCGACTGCTGGATGGCGCCGATTGCGCCTTGCTGGTCGAACAACGTACCAACCGTCGTCCCGATGCCGTCCGGTCCGTAGTTGGTCTCCGCGCGAAATCCGATCCAGTCCCCGTAGGGGATGCGGAACACATGCACGACCAGATCAGTGTTGAGAAACGTCCACTTGGTGATATCGAGTTTGCTGCCGATGCCGTTGGCACAGTCGGCCACCGCGAACAACCGCTCCAGCTGCGTCATGTTCTCACCGTTGACGAGGTCCACGATCGGCTTGATCCAGGACTCTCCGGGGCCGTCGTTCAGCGGTTTGGTCAGCCATCTCCAATCCAGACTGTGCACGTAGTTGCGGTCAAAATTCTCTGTCAGGTTGCGGCTGCGGGCCTCGGCCAATGGGCCGGGCAGGGGCGCCTCCGCTCGAGCCACGGCCTGCGTATCGAGCTGCTGCAATCGCCAACCGCTGGCGCGGGCGACGGGCCGGGGCTGACCGTCGGGGCCCAGGGCCAGCATCTCGGCACTGACCAGCTCGATCTGCTTGCCGCGGCGTTCCAGTTGCGGGCGAACCCATAGGTCGCCCTCGGCCGGCACCGGGCCAAGCAGATCAATGACAACCCGGCTTAGTCGGGTGTCGTTGCGCTGGTCGCACCGCTCCAGCGCGCGAACCAGCAACGCCGAAACGGGTGCAGCGTGTTGGATCGCCGCCGTCCAGGTGCTTCGCACCAGATCGGTGGCCCTGAATTTCTGCCCCAGGGGGTCGGCGTCGTCGATGAGCTCGTAGTAGGAATCGGTCATCGTCTACCTCTCGGGTCTCAGGGCAGGCCGGCGCCGGGAGTACCAACTGTTACGACATCCAGCCGGGAGAGCCGGGTGCCGACTAGGCGCTGAGGATATGCGTCCGTGCTCGACAACAGAAACAGGGTGCGGCGTTCGGGGCCGCCGAGCGTGCAAGCGATGGCAACACGCTCGCCCATGTCGATGCGATCTGTGACGGCCCCGCCCGCAACGATCCGCTCGAACTGGTGGGCCAGCGTCATCGACGTCCACACGCCACCTTCAGCATCGAGCGCGATACCGTCGGGCGGTCCGTCCAGGCTGTCGGCGAAGATCCGCCGGTCATGCAGCGCGCCGTCGTCGCCGATGGTGAACTCGGTCAGCCTGCGGCCGACCGACTCGGCGACAATCAACGCATTGCGATCCGGTGTGATGACCATTCCGTTGGGAAAGTCGAGGTCCTCGGCGACAACGGTGGCGCTGTCGTCAGGATCGAGGCGGACGATGACGCCGCCTGAGAAGGCCTGCGATCCGATGTAGGCGCGCCCCGCGTCGTCGATGACCATGTCGCCGAGGCTGGCCGGAGTCAGGTCGCTCAGATCGGCAATGGTGACCACTGTCTCGCCGTCGTAGCGCAGCACCTGCCGGTCTTCGGTCGAGGCGATCAGCAGTGAGCCGTCGGGCCGGAAGCCCAAGCCCGAAGGCGAGCGTCCTGGTAACGGCAACGTGGTCAATGAGCCACGCAGGTCCGCGGTGTGTACAGCTTCACCCAGCACGTCGGAGAACCACAGCAGTCCCTCGAACCAGCGCGGGCCTTCGCCAAAGCAGAACCCGTTCGCCAGCGGCTCGGGGATCATCCGCTCATGCCTTTACAAAACACCGCAGAAGTGTCACGCACCGCGGGTGCCAGTGTCAATCTGGCCCAATTCACGCGCGACGACCTTGTGATAACCCGGTCTCGGCGGACTGGGTGAAGGCAGGCTCCGAAGTAGCAGTCACTATGCCCAATTGTGTTGCTTCTCTGTGTGTCCCATTGGGTTGTCCACCTTCCGCGGGGCCCGGTGCCTCGGGTCAAGTAAGGCAGCTTTACAAACCTTACTCAAAATGTCACGCTGAGCGATGGCCCGTTTGTCGCGGCTAGGACATCATGCAGACACCATTTAATAGCGAGAGGTGGGACTGAATTTGACCACGGATTCCGATCAGGTTCAGTGGTCGGTCGAGAGCCTGCTCGAACTCTTCGACGTGCAGGCTGATGGGCCCGACCGGTTTACCGGGGAAACCGGTATCGCCGGCCAGGACGGCCGGCAGGTGGTGGAAGGCACCCAGGTACTCGCGCAGGCGATCGTGGCTGTCGCGAAGCGATTCCCGGACAAGTCGGTGCGGTCCGCGCACGCGGTGTTCTCCCGTGCCATCGTTGTCGGGCCGCCGATCGAACTGGTCCTCGACGTTGTGGCCGAAGGCCGGTCCACCGCCACCGCGATCGTCGCCGTGCACCAGAACGGGCGACGTTGCCTGAGCATCACCGTGCTGGCCGACGTCCCGACGGGCGACGTCATCCGTCACCACTTACCGCGGCCCGAGGTGGCGGCGCCCGCTGACGCGAACTTCTCCGAGATGCCGATGATCGGGCGGGAACTGCGGCTCGTTGACGTTGTCGACGTCAACAGCGCTGACGAGGTCGGGCCGCCGGAGCTGTATGCGTGGCTGCACTACGACCCCATCCCGACCCGAGACGATCTGGCCAAGGCGCTCGTCGCGTACTTCACCGGGCATCTGGGGATTTCCACCACCATGCGCGCGCATCCGGGCATCGGGACCAGCCAGGCGCACCTCACCGTGTCCACCGCACCGATGAGCATCTCGGTCGCTTTCCACGAACCGGTCCGCTGGGGCGGGTGGCTGCTCTACAGCCACGAGAGCACTCAGGTGGGAGCGGGGATGTCATACGTGCGCGGTGCCGTGCACGCGCAAGAGGGTGAGTTGCTGTGCTCGTTTGGCCAGGAGGCGCTGATCCGGCCACTGCGCACCAGCGACACGTCGATCGCCGCCAGCGCGCGCTTCTGACGGCTGGGAAACAGAGATGCGCTTCACTATCACCCATCCGATGCACAGCCATCCCTACAACCCGGAGTTGGTGAGCGGGGAAGGTATTGCGACGGTGGCGGCAGCCACCGAAGCGGCGGGGATTCACGGCTTCGGCTTCACCGACCACCCGGCACCATCGCAACGATGGTTGGAAGCCGGCGGGCACGATGCGTTAGATCCTTTTGTCGCATTGGGTTTCGCGGCGGCCAGGACGACCAAACTGCGGCTGATCCCCAATATCGTGGTGCTGCCGTATCGAAACCCGTTCGTGGTGGCCAAATCTGGCGCGACCCTGGATCTGCTCTCCGGTGGCCGCTTCACGCTCGCGGTGGGCGTGGGTTACCTCAAACGGGAATTCGCGGCGTTGGGCGTGAGCTATGACGAACGCGCCGAGCTCCTCGAGGAAGCGCTGCAGGTGATCCGGGCAGTCTGGACCGGCGACGACATATCCTTTGAGGGAAAGCATTTCACCGCACGGGGTATTACCGCGCACCCCCGTCCGATCAGTAGCCCGCATCCCCCGATCTGGATCGGCGGCAATACGGGGGCGTCCCGCCAGCGCGTAGCGCAGTACGGCGACGGCTGGTGTCCGTTTCCTGCCCCGCCGCAACTGGCCCAGACGGCGGGCACCGCCGTCATCGACTCCGTGGAACGCCTCACCGACGGTATCGACGATCTGCGACGCCGCTGCGATGCGGCGGGCAGAGATTGGTCAGCGATCGACATCACTTTCACGAACTTCGAGGGCGGCAGTCCCACGGGCGACGAGTTCAACGCCAATGCGTACCTCGATGGCTTGGAAAAGCTGGCGAAACTGGGAGTGACGTGGGTGAGCGTCGGCCTGCCCGGCGACAGCATTGCGCACGCGCTGGAAACCCTCGAGCGTTTCCGTACTCAGGTGATCGACGCGCTCTAGATGGATTTCTCACCCGTCGCACTCTCGGATGACGACCAGGCGTTCCTCGAGCAGACGCGGGCTTTCATCGCTGAACACGTCACCGACGAAGTGCGGCGGCGCGATCGTGAGTTCGGTGAGAACTTCGATGAGCAAGTGCATTTGGCACTGGGCAAAGCGGGCTACCTGGCCTCGGATTGGAACCTCGAGTCCGAAGGCGGATTCAATCCTGTTCGCCGACGGATCTTCGCGCTCGAGATCGGCCGTGCTCACACGCCCTGGTACCACTGGGGCACCACGTCCGCCGTCGCGCGCCTGGTGGCGCAATTCGGTACGCCCGAGCTTGCCGGCATGGTGCTGCCGGGAGTGCTGTCCGGCGACATCCGGCTATGTCTGGGCTATACCGAGCCCGACGGCGGTTCCGATGTCGCCACCTGCAAGACGCGGGCGGTGCGCGACGGCGCAGCAGATGGGGCTTGGATCATCAACGGCTCCAAGATGTTTACCTCGAACGCGCAGAACGCCAAGTACGTCTTCCTGCTCACCAACACCGACCCGCAGGGGCCGAAGCACAAGAGCTTGACCATGTTTCTGGTGCCGCTCGATTCACCGGGCATCGAGATTCAGGGTATCCGCATTTTGGACGGCGACCGCACCAACATCGTGTACTACAGCGACGTGCGCGTCGACGACCTCTACCGCATTGGTGAGGTCAACGACGGCTGGACGGTGATGCGGTCCGCGCTCGACTCCGAGCACGGCATTGTCGATCGAGAAGACCATGGTTTGCAGGGAATTGCGGCAATGTCGGGCCACGGCACGCTGATGGCCGAGGCGGTCGATAAAGTCGCGGCGATCCTGTCAGAGCCGGATGCGGGTGGTCGGCGTCCATTGGACGACGAGTCGGTGAAGTACCGGCTAGGGCGCAGCGTCGCCCGCATGGAGGCGGCGATGTCTACCCCCGGCATGTTTGGGCGCGTCGCGCTCGCGCAGACGATGCGCGATATCTCCCCGGATTTGATGGACATGTTGGGGACGGCATCGGCCTTGCCGACCGATACGTACGGCTCCGCCGATGACGGCGAGGCGGAATACCTTTATCGGCTGGCTTTACCGGTCGGGATCTACGGCGGCACGCTGGAGGTGTTCCGCAACATGATCGCCCAGCATGCGCTCAAGCTGGGACGTCCTAGCTACGGCGGATGAGCGGCACCTCGGCGACCACGTCAACACGACTGTCGTCGAAACTCAGGAACCCTTCGATGGGAAAGCTTTCGGGGAGCGGGTCCCGGTAGCTCCAGGCTATGTCCTCCAGGTCCTTGCCACCCCGGTCGTCGAGAATGGCGGACCAGTACGTCGCAACGCCTTTGTAGTTGCAGTAGCTCGTCGTCTCCGATCGCCGCAGCAGGTCGGTGCGTACCTGGGAAGGGTCGACGTAAAGCCGAGGATCGAGCGCCGTCTCGAAAACGATTACGGTGGCGTCGGTGTCCACCAGCGTGGTGCCGGCGACGGAGACCCGCAAGTGGCGTTTCGTCGGGCGGCAGTCGACGCGGTGATACGGGTTCGGCGGATAGTGGACGAGTCTTCGGCCTTCTTCCAGCCAGGTGTCGACGGCGTCCCACGGCACGTGGACGAAGCCGGGTGCTTCCGGCTCGGGCTCGGACGGCAGGCCGCCGACCTCGTCAGCCGGGAACACGTAGCTGAGCGGGTGGCCCTGCCGGTGCACCATCAGCGCCCGTTCCGTGTCGATTACCGCGCGCCCGTCTTGCAGGGCCTGCACGCGCCGCGGATGTGGCTCGATGTAGACGAGATCGGCGGGCACCGGAGGGGAGAAGCGCCCGGCGCGATCAGTGCTGAGGGGACCACGTCCGGCTACGAGACTCATGGCGTCAGCGTAAGCGCCGCACAATGGTGCGGTCCGGATGGTGACGCATCGAGGACACAGAGTAGGAACTAAGCCATGGCAGGACCGGTAGCAGGCATCAAAGTCGTCGAGCTCGGAGTCTGGGTGGCCGGACCGGCTGCGGGCGGCATTC
>JBEKNM010000071.1:0-13705 GCA_049522835.1 Mycobacterium sp. | reverse complement strand
AGTCCACCTCGATCAGCGGCGTGGGTGAAGCACTTGGCCGCCACCGCATCCCGGTAACCGTGAGTGTTGATCCTGTCCAGGTGACGTTGAATCGTCCGGTACGACATGGTGTCTGCGCCGAGATCGGTCAACACCCGCAGGGAGTCAACCTTGCTGGTGGGCTCCACGATTCGAGCGATGACCAGATCCCGGAACACCCCATCATCGACGACGTCGAACCCGACCCAGTCATAGATCGCGCCGAGTACGTCATAAAGCAGCCGAGAATGGGTCGCTGCGGTCCGGCCCGGGGCCACTGCAGCACCCTTGGGGACACCCGGCGACAACGTCAGCGTGCCGGTCCGCCAGTCAGCGACATCGGTGACGCGCTGCGTGCGCACGGGCACCTCGAAGTCGAGAGCGTCCTGATCGCCGGTGGCGATCTGACGGGCCCGCTCAAGCAGAACGCCCAGCTCAGCATCGGTATGTGCAGAACCAACGTGCTTCACCAGCTCGTCACGGCGACCGGATTTGCGCATCACCTGCACCGCAACCGCGCCCGAGGCGGTACGCACCTTGCGCACGAACACCCACCGGACCCTACCCGTTTAGTAAGCCAAAACCCGCCGACCACCATCGAAATATGCAGGTCAAGGCGATTCCCGTAGCGAAACCCGACCGAGGTGTCCTAACTCAGGAGGCAACACATCGTTCGATGATCCCCGAGCCGCTCGCTACTGCCCTACTGGAAGACGCGATTCAGGCCATGGGAACTCGCCCGGGCACGCCGCACCTTCAGCTCGTGGGGGATGATGGGGGGCTCGTGGGAACTGCCCGGAGAACGCGAAGCCACGGTCATTCGGGGACCGCTTGCTGTGCTTACTGGCTATTTACTCCGTGACACGCCGCATCCGGGCCTTAGGGTCGACGCAAGGAACGCGATCCCGTTCACAAACGTCCGGCTAAATGTCGCTAACTGCGGTCCGCTACATACTTTTTGCGAAGCTCGGCCCAGGCCTTGCCGTTCTTCTCCAAAGCGACTCTCCAGTCGTCTGGCAGATCGTCAACCAGATAGGGCGTCCGCGACATGCCGCACGCGATGTACCCCGAGGCCCTGGTTCGGGCCTTTTCCATCTGGGCGTTCAGCATAGGAAGCCCTGGAGGCTGGCCCTCTTCTGGGGGAGGCATTGCGACCGGAAGCGCTGCGATGTCTCTTGCCGCCTCGTCCATGCCAGCGACGTCGCCCTCGAGCATCGCATTCCCGAGAGCAACGACCGGCTCAGCTCCCATTGAGGCACACGTTGACCAGAAGCCTTTGATCTTGTCTCCTACCCGACCATACGCATTTACCACTTCGCGCTCGCTGGGCAGATACGTGATGCGATCTCCCGTAAGGCGCACGATCTCTTCGAGATCCTCGTTGATCGCGGGACTTGCGATTTTGTTCGTTATCACGGTCCTCGCTCGTTCTGCCACCCCTATCCAGAACGCAAGGGGGAAGGAGAACTTGAAGAACATCGAGTTCGAATACACCATGATCGGCATGTCCGGCACTGCTTCGCCGAGTTCTTCAAACCATCGGATCGAGTTTTCAAGGGTTGGTGTCTGCCACAGCGGGAGCCCGATAAATGCGCCATCGGCACCAATGTCCTTAAGGGCCAGCATCTGACGAATCGTCTCTTTGGTACCCAGTGCGGTGGCGCCGGCAAAGATCGGAACTCGGCCCCTGTTTGCTTGCACAACGGTATCGACGAACCTGACCTTCTCTTCCCAGAGAAGTGCAGCGCATTCACCGGTTGTTCCACAGAGCGCAATCCCACCAACCCCATCTCTTACCAGGATCTCCGTCATTCGAGCAGATTCCTCAAGATCGACCGAGTCAATATTCGACCAGTGTTCGCCCCCTTCGACGCAAGGAGTCGGCACCATGGCCATTACGCCTCGAATATCATCGTGCGTGAGCATGCAGTCTCCTTTCGTTGACCTCCGGGCGCTCCGAAATTCGAAGGAAAACACTACTCATGGTGGGCACTCCCGAGACTTGATGGCGCCTGCTCGCCAACTGTCTCTCTCTTCCATCCGATCGTGCTGTAGGCCGCGTAGGACAGCGGCTCGTGGCCGTCGTTGCGAATTCCGTGGACAACTCCGCGAGGAACGATGAGCACCTGGCCAGCTATAAAGGGATCAGCGGGCTGACCTTCGCCCCTCAGGCAGAGGCCGCTCCCCTCGAGTACCACGATGAAGTGGGCGGACTCGTAGTGCACATGAGTGGAGTTTTCTTGGCCCGGCTGTAAGCACCAGACGACGACGCTCGAACAGTCCGCGTCACCGCCGTACATCCGGGTGACAGTCGCTTGCTCTGAAGAGAATCGACGCCAATCCCTGGGGTCGTGAATACCCGAACCTAATGTTTCGAGCGTTAGCTCTTCGTGTGATTCCTCCATCACTTTACATCACCCCGTTCGCTCCACGTGAATATTTGAGACGTCATTGGGATCGAGCCCATGCGCACAAGTTTTTGTCAGTCATCAACTTAGCTGCTGACCGACGGTTCGACGACCTCGAGGTTCTGATGGAACTCGATAGGGGGATTTGGGCCCCAAACGGCGGCCGGTGCTTTCCAGGTCTTGCCTTGCCACTCGTCGGTGATGACGTCCATATCGGAGAAGTACTCGACCCAACTGCCCCACGGGTCCCGAACGTATTGAAAGAGATTCGAACCGTAAGTGTGCCGTCCCAGTCCCCACTGCAGCGCGTAGCCGCGCTCGGCCATGTGACGAGCACCCATACCTATTTCGTCGACATCGGCAACTTCGAAGCTAGCGTGATGCAGGCCCGGGTGACTGCTCTGGATCGCGCCAAAAATATGATGGTCGCCTCGACCATGGTTCCAAAAGGAGATGCGCCCGTCGACTCGGTCGGATAGCTTGAGACCGACGATGTCGAGATAGAAGTGCTCGGCGGCTGCGAGATCTGCGGTGAATTTTATGACATGACCGAGCCGTCGCGGTTTTGGCCGCTCAAGCCGCAGCCAGAGCGGATCATCGATCCGGCCGGCCGCGCCTTCGAAATTCCGCGCTGCGGGGGTGAAGTTGCGGTAGGCGGCTGGAGCGGCTTCGATGAACTGGATCAGCAAGCCGTCGGGATCGCGCACCCATAGGCCTTCGCCGCGGTCCCGTGAGCCCTTGTCCTCGGGGAAGTCTGCCTCGGCAAGTCGCTTCCTTAACTCGGCTGAAGCCCCGACAGCGATCGTGAAGGCCACGGACTGCAGGTGTTTTCGCGGTCCTTCTCGTAACACGACCTGCGGTTGGTCCCTCCCGTCACAGCCCAAAATCTCCGCGGGACCATCTTTGACGGCATCCAGTCCGAAATCGCGGTAGAAATCGACGCCGAAGGCTAGATCCGGTACTTGCAGGGTGTAGGAGTGCAAACTTGTAACAAACATGCCTTGGCTCCAGTCTATTCGCTCAATCGACACAATGCTCCTGAGAGCGGCTCAGGTCGTGCTAGTTCCCGTCGCCAGCTCGGCCTTCAACACCCGACGGAGCAATTTGCCGGTCTCGCTGTAGGGGAGCTCGGCCCGGAACTCGACCAATTCGGGCGCCCGGGTCGAGCGGAGTCGCTCCGAGACCCACGCCCGCAATTCGGTCTCGCTGACCTCGCTACCGGCCCGCCGCACGATCACGGCGGCCACCGCCTCACCCCACTCGTCGCTGGGCACGCCGACCACCGCCGCCTCGGCCACCGCGGGGTGCCGGGTGAGGACGTCCTCGATCTCCCCGGGCGAGAGGTTCTCGCCCCCCCGGATGATCACGTCATCAAGCCTGCCTTCGACGAACAGGTAGCTGTCGTCGTCCAACCAGCCACCGTCGCTGGTGGCCAACCAGCCGTCTGCGCTCAAGGTGGCGCCGCGTTCGAGGTACTCGCCAGAGACCTGCTCGCCCCGTACCCAGATCTCCCCCCGCTGGCCTGCGCCCAGCGCGTCGCCCGAGGGCCCGCGGATCTCGACTTCGAGACTGGGGAGAGGTCGCCCAACCGAAGCCAGCCGGAGCCGGACGTGCGGTTCGGACGAGGCGATCGCCTGGCGATGGTCCTCGGGGCCGAGCACGGCGACGGTCGAGCTGGTCTCGGTGAGGCCGTAGGCGTTGACCAGGCCAACGTGCGGGAGGTGGTCCAGGGCCCGCTCGACGATGGCGACCGGCATGCGCCCGCCTCCATAGGACAGGTGCTGGAGGGCGGGGAGCTTCTCTCCTCGCTCGTGCAAGACCTCGAGAATCCGACCCAGCATGGTGGGGACGACCATGGCATGGGTCACCGATTCGGCGGCGGCCAGATCCACCCATGCCTCGGGCGAGAACTGCGGCAGGTAGACGAGCCGGCGCCCGGACCAGACGGCAGTGAGCACGGCCGCAATGCCGGCGATGTGGTATGGCGGGACGCTGACCAAGGCGGCGTCACCACCGTCGGCACCCAGGAATTCGACGGTCTCGAGCACATAACTGGTGAGGTGCCGATGGCGGAGCAGCGCGGCCTTCGGCTCGCCCGTCGTGCCGCTGGTGAACAGCAGAACCGCCGGATCCTCCGGGTCGAGGTCCGGCCCGGGACGATCAGGGCCGTCCGCCAGCAGGAATTCGTCCCGTGTCATCATCGGCAGACCCGAGATTCCGGCCGGGAAACGGGCCGGCACCGACGGCTCGACCACCGCCACACCCGGGGCGGCGCGCCCAAGAATGGCCGCCAGCTGGGCGTCGGCCAGCCGATAGTTCACCGGCACGTACGGGATCCCGGCGCAGGCGGCGCCGAAGATCCCCACCGGCACCGCCTGCGAGTTGACATCGACCGCCACCAGTCGTTGGGCTTCTCGCTGACCCAGGTCCCGGGAGGTGGCCCGCGCCCGCGCCAGGAGTGCCTCGTAGGTGAGCCCACCGTCGTGTGGGCCCACGGCCGTCCGGTCCCCGAGCGCGTCGGCGGCGATTTCCAGCAGTGATGTCAGGTGCATGGGCTCGGATCAGTCTGAGGACGGGAGCGGCTTGGCGTCCTTGAGGGGAAGCGCCACGCCGTCGATCGACAACGTCCCCTCTCCCGCCTTGGTGACCAGCACCTCAATACCGGCATCAGGCTGGGCGAATCGCTTCCCGACGAGCGAGCCGCCGGCCAACGAGGGATTCAGCTCCAGTCCCGGCGCCGGAGCCTCGCCGACGGGGACCATCGGTTGGCCGCCACATTCGAGCGACACGGGCGCACCCGCACCCCGCACGACAACCACCTCGGTCGCACAGACTTGACTGGCCCATCTGGTCCCTGGCTTGAGGTCCACGTGGTGTCTTTCCTTTCTCGAACACTTCTCCCGTACGTTGGTCTAAAACCTTTACGTTTGTAAGATTGCGGCAGCGCATTTCCGCTTGTGAGAAAAGCGATCGATCTGTGCGGTCGTCAGTATCCGCACCCGACGAGTGCGAACCGAGCTCAGACTCGCCCGGCGGGCGGGGCGGCCGACAGCTCGGACGAGAGGTCTGCCTCCAGATCCTTGACGATCTCGGCGAGCTGCCGGGCGAGCTCGCTGAGCCGCCCGTGAGGACACCTGGCGTTCGGAGTCGCCACGACGAGCGCCCCGAACACAGTCCCGTCCGGCCCGGACACGTGCTGACCGACGGCGTTGATCCCCGGCGCGCTCTCGTTGGAGTTGATGCCGTATCCCCGCCGTCGTGTGGCCGCGAGCTCCCTTTTCAAGCTGGCGAGATCGGCCGGTTTGACACTCCGTCTCCCGGGTAGCCCGCGGGGGTACAGCGTACGGAGCTCTGTGCCGGTGAGGCGGGCGAGCAACGCCTTGCCCCCGGAGTTCTCGTGCGCCGGGAGCAGCATCCCGATGCGCGTCCCCACCCAGAGGGCCTCCGGCCCGTGCACGCCGTCCAGGAACCGCGCCCCGTTCCCCTCGAGCACCACAAAGTGCGACGTCTCACGCGTGACCTCGCTGAGGCGCAGGAGATGTGCGTGCACCAAAGTCAACGCCGTAGGCCCGAGCGTATGAGGCGCACCGTATATGAGCGCCGGGCCCCGACGGTAGGCGCGGGAATGTTGCTGCACGACGAACCCCCGATGTGCGAGCGTCGCCAGTAGACGGTGCGCGGTCGAGTTCGCCACCCCCAGCTCGGCCGCCACGTCGGACAGCCGTAGCTCGCCGCGCTCCTGGATGAGCAGCAACAGGCGCAGCGCGTTGTCGACCGAGCCGATCCCGTTGGTTGGTTTCTGCGTCGCGAAAAAACCCACAACACACTTTACAGTCTCTTGACGAGGAAACAACCTGGGGCTAGAGGTAGTTTCGCTGAGGGGTTTCGCTGAGGGGGGAGAGTTTGCATGCATGTCGCGGACAAGATCGGGCGAACACTTGCTGGGTTGGAGATCAGCTCGTTGCGCTCTGAAGTTTCATCGTGGTGCTCGCCGGCGTCGTCCGCTACGACCGTCTCGCAATTGTTTGATGATGGTTCAAATGATGGTCGAATGGCTTCTCAGCGCAGGGACGGAGAGTTGCCAAGATGGCGATCACGGTGCTGCTCGGTGTTGCGAGCCGATGTCCTTTCAGGCTCTTGGCCCACTACTTTCGTATCCATGAGCGCCAGGTGCCTGGCAACGTGGTCGCCGCGTCTGCCTACCAATGACGCCTGCACTTTCGTGGGATATAGGAAATGGTTGAGGGTGCGTCTGAGGCTGAGACCTGCGGGACAGGCATTCATCAAGCGAGATCCCAAAGGAAAAACGATCGACTACATTCTTTGTGGTGCTCCGCGGTGTACAGCTGGAGCCGCATTGATGACAAAAATTGACGATACGCTAGGTTGGAAAACTAACACGATCGCCAATGACGGAACTCCCAAGGGCCTCACAAATGCATGGGCTCAAGTTCTACGGCAGCAGCCGGACGGTATTGCTTTTGTAGCACTTCCCCGCTCCTCAATGAACGCAGATCTATTGCACGCGAAGGCGGATCACATCCCCGTCGTTGATGCAACCACCACTGATCCGCCAGGAAATGGCATCACCTATATATACGGCGATACTCGCTCCGGAAAAACTGGGTATAGTGTGTACGGATCCGTAATGGCGGATTGGGTCGTAGCACACAGTAACGGCCATCCCTCAGCGCTCTTCGTCAACCTGCCGGACTTTCCAGTTATCACAGACACTCAACAGGTATTCAAGTCGAGCTATGCGCGTGATTGTCCGGGTTGCTCTCAAGGCTCGATCGACATCCCTGAGGCGGATATAGGAACAACGGCTCCAGGGTTGATAGTCTCTTATCTCCGTGCCCACCCAGACACAAAGTACGTGGTCTTGGGCGCCGACGCCCTCGGCGTAGGGCTTCCTGCAGCGATTAAGGCAGCTGGTATCACCGGCATCAATATCTTCGGACAATCGCCAACCACGACAAACTTCCAGTACATTGCTGACGGCGAAGAAAGCGGTACAATCGGAGGCGACGTGCCGCAGCTGGTTTACAGCCAGGTCGATTCTCTAGCGCGGACATTTGCTGGTGTTCCGCAGCAGCCGTCGGGTGCTCCTCCGATTTGGATTATTGACAAGACAAAGATTCCAAACTTTTCAAGTGACCCCATCTACACCGACTCTGGTGGCGCGATCTACACCGAGTCCCGTGGCGTGGCCGCCTACTTTGACAAACTCTGGGGTATTAAATAATCACACGGGGTACGTTGGACCATAAAGCAGGCTTGGCCATTGCACTCGAAGGTGCTGGCGGATTCTGAAGACAGATCGTGTGCAATCGGCGTGATTCCTGCGGTGTGAGTTGTCACATCATGTAACTGGAGGAGGCTCCAGCTCCGGTCTTGGACAAGACCAGGGTCGTGATGGGGGCGCGAGCAAGAGGAGACACATACGGATGGGACGCTTGGAGGGAAAGGTGGCCGTAATCACCGGGGCAGCGAGCGGCATGGGCGCGGGTAGTCGTGCTAGGCTTGGGTCTTATTGCTTGGAGCGGATATTGTCGTTCTACAGGCGAATGCCCGAGTTCGAGAGGTATCGGAGAGGAGGACGATGATTAGGCACATTTTTCTTGCCGCCACTCGGCCTGAAGCGACTGCTGAAGATATTGACCAATTGGTGTTGGAATGGCGAGGTCTAGCACAAAAGATTCCGGCGGTTAGGTCATTGGCCGCTGGGAGGAATGTGAGCCCCCGAGAGCAATATCAGCGGTACTCAGTGGCCCTCGTGGCTGAGTTTGATAGCATCGACTCCTGGGCTCAATATATGGACCACCCAGCGCACTTGGAAGTCCGTCAGAGACTAAGTTCGAAGGTAGTCGATCCGAATACGATTGCTGTGGCCCAGATTGAGGTTTAAGGACGTGTTTGAGAGCCTCCGAACGACGCCTCCAGGCCCTTGGGAACAGGGTACGGCTGAGACGTGGGACACAGGTGTTGTGCCTACTCGTCCAGATCGGCCATCAACTACGCGTTCTTTGTCGTCTTCCTCGTCATTGCCCTGGCCCAGGTGTATGTCCAAGTCGGAGAGTTCACCAACACCACCTCCATGACCTCCAAGGGCGTCGCCGAGCTCCTCTCCGACCTCGGCGTCGGCCGCACCCACTCCCGACCCCACGTGAGCAACGACAATCCGTACTCCGAAGCGGTCAACAAGACCCTCAAGTACTGCCCGGCGTTCCCCGCCCGCTTCGGTGGCATCGCGGACGCCCGAGCGTTCGGCGCCGAGTTCTTCGACTAGTCACGGTATGCGGGTGATCCATGTGTTGGCCGTCGCCGTTGAGCGCGGCAGGGCTCGATGAGATCATGTCGGGCGCCTGCGGGCGAGCACGGCTCGGGCGGCTCACCTGCCGCCAGTTGCGTCACACCTGTTTCACCAGGCTGCGCGAAGCGGGGATGGGGCTCGAAGCGATTCAGGCCCAGGCCGGGCACCGCTCGATCGAGTCGACGCGGATCTACCTTCACCTGGCGAATGACTGGCTGGCCGGCGAATATCGGCGTGCAGTTGAGGCCATCGAAGCCCAAGCCATGCCGGGTCGTGCGTGATGCCGCCATCGTGCTCAGGGGACACGAAACCGATGTGGTGGACGACTACCTCGCCGCCCTGACCGCGGTCGGGCGGCGGACGGGTCGCTCAACGGTGCAGGCCGCGAAGTCCTTCTGCGCCAAGGTGGAACGCGCTGGGGGAGTGGCTTCGAGGGCATGACCAGGGCCCGGCGCCTCGACGCGGTGGCCAAGGCCCGAGCATTCGCGTCCTGGCTCATGGTCACCAGCCAGCTGCGTGTCGACGCCGACGTGCTCGGCCTTCGCTTGGGCGGGGTGGCCGCCAACTATTGCCCGGACGCTCATAGTTGGTTCGTGGAGGCCTGCGAGCAGATCGCGACCCGGCCGGCCGACGTGTCCATCCAGTGGAACGCCCTGGTCAAGATCACCGCCATCACCGGAACGCCACCGGATCACGTCAATTGTGCCATCGGTGGTAACGCAACCTCCTGATTGAGCAGAATACCCCGTCACAGCCTCGGCGTATAGGAGCCTCCTGCCAACCACCCCTCGTCCTCGGCGATCACTTCGTCAACCAAGTCCGGCCGATCGACACCCGGGAGCGTACTGTCCACCACTCCTCCCTCAAGCTCGGTGAAGTACGACAAGAAGCGATAGCTCGCTCGGTATTCAGCGAGTCGCGCCTTGTCGACGTGAACTGTGTCTCCGGGCACGACAAGGGCAATCTGGTCCCTTTCGTAGACAGCGCGAAATGAGCGGAGCTTCCAGATGCCATCGGTTCCTCGCTCCACCATCGACCGGTGACGGACGAATAGGACTGAATCAAGCTCCACATCTCCGACGAAATGCCGACGGTTAACGGTACATCCAGTATCGGCAATGGCTCGATCGCCGTTCAATTCCACCGAGGTCGGCCCAACGAGATGGAGCCCTGACGACCACTTCTGACCGTCCTGAACCATGCGACTCGACGCTTTGACAAAGTCGTGCCCCGATCCGTTGAACCAGGACACCCTCACGTGCGAGTCGTGATAATAGGAGGCCTCCATCAGGCGCCATCGACCGGTGTCTCGGTACATACGCTCCTTGGCGGCTAGCTCAACGATGGCCGCCTTCGCTTGCCACACCTCACTGTCACTCACAATTCTGTCCCGGCTCTCGTAACTTCGCCCGCCGCTCGTGAGGTCACATGAGCGCTGCGACGTAGGACACCCTTGAAGCCAAATTCGCCATAAAATGCGTTCGACACCGCTGCCACGACGGGGCTCCAGTTCCAGTTTGCCTTCGGGCTACACGGTAGGTCCAACGTGCCGACGCGGAAAGGATGGGCATTGGCTCGGCGACGACCCCTCATCCAGACTGTGGAAGGAGCCGGCGATCGCGCGATCCACGAGCTCCTCGGCAATCTCACGGCCCTTGCGGTTCTCTCGCTGAGAGGCCCTGCGCAGCCTCTCGAACGCGGCATCCTCACAGACCCTCGACTGGGCTCAAGCAGCACAAACGTCATTCCAAGAAAACGGACAGCAGGGGGGGCGATCAGCGTGGAAGTCAAGAGGTTCGAGGGTTCAAGTCCCTTCGCCTCCACCTTCGCCTCCACCGAAAATCCCCGGTCTTGGGAGGGGGTTCCCGAGCCAGCAGGTCGGAAGAACACGTGGTTCAGCTCACGATCACGGTGGCCGGCAGATGGGAGAGTCTGCGCGTGGTGTTGTTCAACCGTCGGCTCGGTTCTCCGACGTCGAGATGGGTCACTTGCGATGTGATGGCGACGAGAGCTGCGTGAATTTGTAAGAGGGCGATGGGTGCACCGACGCAACGATGGATCCCGAATCCGAATGCCAGCTGATCGTTCGCGTCGCGCATGATGTCGAAGCGGTCGGGGTCGACGTATTTACGCTCGTCGCGGTTCGCCGATCCGTAGAGAATCGCGAGACGTGACCCCTTCGGCACAGTCACGTCGTCAATTTGCCAATCTTCGGTCACGACACGGCTAAGAGTTTGCAAGGGCGACTCGTACCGGACCGCCTCGTTGCCGACGGCGGGGATGAGCGAAGGATCTTTGCGGACAAGCGCCCACTGATCTGGGTGGAGGGCGAGCTGATGGATCGACGTCGCAATCCCGCTCACTGTCGTGTCGATGCTCGGCCCCGTGAGGCTGATAAGCAGACGAACCGCATCGTCATGAGCGAGTTCTCCCCGTTCGACATTTTCGAGGAGCTCATATCCAATAGACCCTGGCTCGAAGTCGTCTTTCGAGATCTCGCCGAGCAAACCTATCATCCTGTCGTTTATCTCGACGCCAGCGATCGTTCGGTCGTTTATCGGACCCCCAGCATTGAATCCGGCTTCGCCCCATTCGAGGAGATGTACTCGTAGCTCTTTTGGCAGGCCGACGAGCTCACCGACCACCATGCTTGGCAGTGCTTCGGCGAGCTCGGTCACCGCGTCGAAGGCTCCTCGTTCGACGAGGGATGCAACAATGTTGTTCGCCTTTGCCTCGATCTCGCGCTGGAAGGAGCGGACGCGCTTGGGCGACAGCCATCTCAGGATGAGCGATCGCAGGTGATCGTGCTCAGGGGGGTCGCTCGTGGTGAGACTGCCTGACTGCGCCGCCTTTGCCGCGGGGTTGAACATAATACCCTGCGCGCTCGTGAAACGCTCCCAATCCCGTAGGACTGCCTTCACTACGGCGTAGCGGGGAAGAGCGAACAAGTCATATCGCTCGAGATACACAACCGGACCGATCCGCCGTAGCGTCTCGTAGTGAGGATAAGGTTCGGCGAGGACTTCGTCGCCGAAAAGATCGATATCAGACGAAACAGCGAGCGACATATGCTCTCCTTAAGTTCTAATGAGTCGGTCGAATGGAAATCTCCCTTGAGCCCAGAAATCGAGGAGCTCGGGGATGAGCTTCTGTGGAATCGCATCGCCCATCCCGATACCCATCACGCTACGTCGCGATAGAGCTGCTGTTTCCAGTACGGATGGGCCTGTCGCCACGCCGATGAGGCCGCAGACGCCGCCATACCGGAGTGATTTCACGGCGTCAGCAACGACTGTGGGCACCCCAGTCGTGTCAAAGGCGAAGTCCGCTCCTCCGGTCGCTCTCGTGATCGCGCCCGCAACATCATTGTTGCTCCCACGGAGAACCCACGGAGAACATGAGTTGCTCCTAGCTCTTGAGCAAGCTCGAGACGGTTGTCATGAATGTCGACCGCCACAATGTTCGCTGCACCCGCGATCTTCGCGGCCATGATCGCGGCAAGGCCAACAGCGCCCGCTCCGAAGACCGCGACCGTACTGGCCGGAACAACGCGAGTCGAGACAAGGACGGCACCTGCGCCGGTGAGCAATCCGCAGCCAAGTGGTCCAAGGAGCTCAATTGGGAACGAAGGGTCGACGACGACTGCATTGCGCGATGTGGCCAGCGCATAAGACGCAAAAGACGACTGAGCAAACCAGCGAGCCGCAATACGGTCACCATGAGCGTCGATCACTGGGAGGTTCCCACCGGGCGGTCCACCGCCCCAGTTGCGCAACATGTACGTGTCGCACCAAGTTGGATGCCCTCGAAGGCAGTTCATGCAGGCTCCACATGAATCAAACGAGAGCACTACGTGTGCGCCGACGTCGATACCCGTGACAGCAGAACCGACACGCTCAACGACCCCCGCCCCCTCGTGGCCACCCAGGAACGGCATTGGCGCGAAGCGTTCCTGGGTGCGAACCAGGACATCGGTGTGACACATGCCCACCCCGGCGATTCGCACCAAGACTTGGTCAGGTCCCGGGTCCGCTAGCTCGACAGATTCGAGTAGAAACCGTCCGCTCGGATCTCGTAAGATCGCTGCATCAATCCGCAATTGATTTTCTCCCATACCGTGGCAAGGATTTAGAGGGCCGCCCCAGCCGTCTGGTCACAATCGCGCATGCGATCGTGGAAAATAGGTAGGACGCAGTCCCCGAATACCGCTATCTGGTCGCGCATCTCGGCTGTTCCTACCAACGATTCTTCGGGCGATAGCGCCCGATTCCATAACCTCAGATTGATCGCCGTCGAGCCGGATTGCTTCACGAGTCGCACCAACCGCTCCGCGGTGGGCTGCGCGTCGCGCTCCATTGCGGCTTGGGTTCTCCCGGATAACCAGCACCCGGTCCTGATCACGATCGGGCCCCCGCCGGCCTGCGCACGGTAGGGCTTCACTAGCTTGGTGACCCCCTCGAGACTGTCATCAGTCAACCCTGTGATTAGTCCAACACCCGCGTGCGCCGCATGCGACGCTGCGATCGGACCATCCGCAGTGCTCACACACGGAACCGGGTCGGCCGCGCAAGCGCGAATCGCGGAATCGAGGGCGAGGGGACCACTCTCGAGGTCGCCTCGCAGGGCAGCGGCCACTCGCCGCAGTGAGGTCGCAAAGGTCTTGTTGCGCCGCCCATAGTCAGCTTCGGCAACCTCGAAGTCCGGTAGCCCGCACCCTGGACCAAATGCGACTCCTACGCGGCCAGGCGATGACGCTGCGAGCCACCCTATCTCCTCGGCCACCATGTCGGCCGGACGCAGCGGAAGAAGCACTGGACACGGCGCCACCCACACCGATTGGGTCGCCGCCAGAATCCAGCTCGCGGCAAGAATCGGACATGGTAGGTAACCTCGCCGCCCGGCGCGGCGCTCACTGATCGTGATCCCGTCGAACCCCGCTTGATCCAATTACGCCGCCTGGCCGAGC